>JAFVBU010000035.1 GCA_017479805.1 Ruminococcus sp. | reverse complement strand
CGAATCGGTATCGAGGTCGGAAAGGTCGGGCTCGGGGTAGCGCTGGTTGAATTCGTCCTCGGTGTCGGCGGTATCGTCCCTGTCATTCTGCGGATGCTCCTCATAGGCTGTATCATCGGGAGCGTTGCTGTTTACGTCCTCGGGCTCGGGACTTACGAAGTTTTCCACGCTGTCCCCACGGCTTTTCCCGTAAAGCGCCATCATCTCATTTTTGTATTTTTCAATATGCGATCTGTCCATAACATCGCCTCCTCGGATAATCATATGCACGGATGTTGGAATTCATTCACCCAAAATGACAGGTATCAGGTGTCGGGACGGCGGAACGCTGTCACTACGCCCTTTGTCTAAAAACTAAGCACTCATGCACTAATACACTCATACACTAAAAAATACAAAGCGTAATATTAGTGTATAAGTATATTAGTTTTTAGTGAGTAGTAAGTAAAGATTAATAGGGGCGACGTTACGCCACCCATGCGCTTGGCTTCTAAAATCTAATCACTCATACACTTATAAACTCAGAATTTGACATTCATGCAAATATGTGGTATAATAAAACGAATATCCGCATTGGACGGAATAATGAGAAAAGGATTGATATAAATGGACTATAATGCACTTGCACAGCTTCTTTTTCCTGATGTGACCGAAACTCCCGAGGATATCGCTGCCCGTTTTCCTGACAGACAGCTCCCCGATAACGCCTGCGTGACCCGTATAGGTCCCAGCCCTACAGGCTTCGTTCACCTCGGAAACCTCTATAATGCCATTATAGGCGAGCGCCTTGCTCACCAGTCGAACGGTACTTTCTACCTGCGTATCGAGGATACCGACAACAAGCGTGAGGTCGAGGGCGCTGTTGAGACTGTCATCAACGCTATGGAATATTTCGGCGTTCACTTCGACGAGGGTGCTACTGCTGACGGCGACAACGGAAACTACGGTCCCTACCGACAGCGTCAGCGCAAGGCAATATACCACGTTTTCGCAAAGCTCCTTACCGAAAAGGGTCTGGCTTACCCCTGCTTCATGACCGCAGAGGAGCTTGAAGCTATCCGTGAACAGCAGACTGCCAATAAGGAAAATCCCGGCGTTTACGGCAAGTACGCTAAGTGCCGTGACCTTACACTTGACGAAATAAAGGCAAATATCGATGCAGGCAAGGAATGGGTGCTCCGTTACAGAGGTGTGGAGACTGACGAGTATATCTCCGCTCCCGATGCTGTAAGAGGTGAGCTGAAAATGCCGAGAAACAACATGGACTTCGTTCTCTTAAAGAGCGACGGTATCCCTACTTACCACTTCGCCCACGTTATCGACGATCATTTCATGCACTCCACCCACGTTATCCGTGGCGAGGAATGGATATCTTCTCTCCCGATGCACGTTGAACTGTTCAGCGTTTTAGGCTGGAAAATGCCTATTTACTGCCATACCGCTACCCTTATGAAGATAGACGAGGAAACAGGCGGCAAGAGAAAGCTCTCCAAGAGAAAAGACCCCGAGCTTGCACTTTCCTACTACCAGCAGGAGGGTATCAGCAAGGACGCTGTCTGGGAATTTCTCCTCACTATCCTCAACTCCAACTACGAGGAGTGGAGACTTGCAAACCTTGAAGCCGACTACCACGATTTCCCCTACTCACTGGAGAAAATGTCCGTATCAGGCGCTCTCGTGGATATCGACAAGCTGAGGGATATCTCCAAGAACGTTATCTGCCGCATGACTGCCGAAAAGGTAAAGGAAAGCTGGCTGGAGTGGTGTGAGGAATACAATGCTGAGTACGCAGAGCTTATAAAGAAGTACCCCGAAAGAACTGTTGCCGCCCTCAACGTCGGCAGAGGCGGTGCTAAGCCAAGGCGTGACATCGAGACTTGGAAGCAGGCTTGCAACTTCATGAGCTTCTACTACGACGAGACTTTCAAGGTCACAGAGGATATGCCCGAGGAGTGTGACGAGGCTGCAGTCAAGGAATTCTTCGGCAAGTATATCGCTTCCTACGACCACAGCGACGACAGCAATACATGGTTCGGCAAGGTCAAGGCTATCACCGAGGAAATGGGATTCGCTGTAAAGCCAAAGGACTACAAGAAGAACCCCGAGCAGTTCAAGGGAAGTATCGTTCATATCACAAATATGCTCCGTATCGCCCTCACAGGACACGCAAATGCTCCCGATATCTGGGAAGTCAGCCACGTTCTGGGCGAGGAGATAACACGCAGAAGGCTTCAGGCTTTTGCTTAATGCATAATTAAAATCCGCCGCTGCAAGGCGGCACCTCAATTATGAATTATGAATTCTTAATTATGAATTGAATTAAAGAGGTAATAGAAATGTCAGATAAAAAAGAAAAGAAAAATTTCGAGATCCCCCGTCCTGTGTTCCCGAAAAGATGTATCGTCACAGGCGGTATGCCCTACGGCAACAAGGAGCTCCATTTCGGTCATGTGGGCGGTATGTTCGTATTCGCTGATACTTTTGCCCGTTTCATGCGTGACCGTATCGGCAAGGAAAATGTTATCTTCGTCGGCGGTACAGACTGCTACGGCTCGCCTATCGCCGAGGGATGGCGTGTAAAGGTGAAGAACGGCGAATTTGACGGCACTCTTGAGGAGTTCGTCGCTCGCAACAATCAGAAGCAGAAAGAGACTCTCGACGCTTACGGCATATCCCCTAACCTTTTCGCCGCTTCGGGTCTGGGGCGCTCAAAGGAGATACACGCAGAGGTCACAGACCGGTTCATCAGCTCACTCCACAAAAAGGGTCAGCTCAATCAGATAACCACCATGCAGTTCTACGATGAGAAGGCAGGATGTTTCCTCAACGGACGTCAGGTAGTGGGTAAATGCCCCGTTGACGGCTGTACGTCGGAAAAGGGCTACGCTGACGAGTGCGATATGGGTCATCAGTATATGCCCGAAAACCTCATAAACCCTGTCAGCACCCTTACAGGCGAAACTCCTACAATGAAGCCTGTCACAAACTGGTATTTCAAGCTCCGTGACTACGAAAAGCTCATGAAAGACTGGGTAGAGGAGCTGAAAAAGCGCAAGGACATCCGCCCTGTTGTGTGGAAGACCATCGACGAGTTCCTGAAACCGCCTGTTATCTATATCAAGCGTGAATTCGAGGAAAAGTACAAGTCTCTGGCTTCATCAATGCCTGAGCATAACTACCTTGAAGAACCCAAAAAGCCATCGTTCACCATTGAGTTCAGCGAGCTTACCGACTGCGATGAAGCCTGCCGTATCCTCACCGAGAACGGCATACGTTACAGAACAGGAAAAACTCTCGTTCCTTTCCGTCTTACGGGAAATATCGAGTGGGGCGTTCCTGCACCTGTCATGGACGGCGTTGAGGGACTTACCGTGTGGGTATGGCCCGAATCTCTCTGGGCTCCTATCTCGTTCACTCAGACCTACCTCGAAAAAGAGGGCAGAAGCAGGGACGAGTGGAAGGACTACTGGTGCAGCAAGGATTCAACGGTTTACCAGTTCATCGGTCAGGACAATATCTACTTCTACGGTATCGCCGAGCCTGCAATGTGGATGGCACAGCAGGAGTCCGCAGAAAAGACCGCTTCCCCTGCCGAGGGAGACTTGCAGATGCCTGTTATAGTGGCTAACCACCACATCCTGTTCCTCGACAAAAAGGCTTCAAGCTCAGGCGCAGTAAAGCCGCCTATGGCTGCCGACCTGCTGAACCACTACACTCCCGAGCAGCTCCGTATGCACTGGCTGGGTCTGGGTCTGGGACAGCGCTCCGTCAGCTTCATGCCGAAGCCGTATAATCCCGAAGCTAAGCCCGAGGACACCGACCCTGTTGTAAAGGACGGTCTGCTCCTCTCAAATGTATACAACCGAATGATACGCACCGCTTTCTACACCTGTCAGAAAGAGCTTGACGGTATTATGCCGAACAATGCTCCCGAGGAAAAGTTCCGTGAGGACGCTAAAAAGGCTGTACTGGAATTCGAGAGACATATGTCAAAGTTCGCTTTCCACCAGTGCACCTACGTTCTCGACAGCTATATCCGCAATGGCAGCAAATACATGGCAAAGGCGCTCACAGGCGATTATCCCGACAAGGAAGCTATGAAGCAGGCTCTTGCTAACCTTTTCTATATGGTTCGTATCGCAGGCGTACTGCTCCACCCGTTAGCACCTTTCGGCACTGAAAAGCTCCGTGAGTATCTGGAAGTGGACGAGCGTATCTGGTCATGGGATACTATCCTTGAACCGCTGACCTACTTCACAGGCGAGGATCACAAGCTGAAATTCCTGCCGCCGAGAACGGATTTCTTCACAAAGCACGAATCACAGTTTGCGGCTGTTGAGGAATAATCATATATAAATAAACGTTCCTGTTTTTATGGCAGGAACGTTTTTATTTTGTAGGGGCTGCCTTTGGCGGCCCTTTAATATACCCTTAAATCAGCGTTTCCACATATTTGCATTTTAACCCGAAGGACGCCCAAAGGGCGCCCCTACACAGTGCCATATTATTATCTGCATAACCCACGGGCGGATAATATCCGCCCCTACATCCTCAATTCACACATATCCAAATAACGCACAAAATAACATTGACATCCCCAACAATGAAATGCTATAATTTATGTAAAGTCGGGTATTGTCCGATTTGTGCGATTTAGCAAAATATTAAATAAATTTTTGTGTATTCATACAAATCAAAAATAATACCTCACTTTTCATTCGTTCCGCTTCGTATCCTATTATTGATATTGGGGGTGGCTAATATGGATCCGGACACTCATCAGATAATTACACAGGTTTATGCGGCTAAAAAGGACAGCCGTGCGGCTGATCGGCTCATTTCCGATTATATGCCGTTCATCAAGTCCGAGACCGCTAAATTTCTTAAACGCTCTCCCGAATCAGGCGACGACGAGCTTAGCATTGCTATGTTCGCTTTCTACGAGGCTATCAAAAATTATTCAAGGCTGAAAGGCTCTTTCCTTAAATTCGCCGCCCTGCAAATTCGCAGCCGTCTTATCGACAACTACCGCAGGGAAAAGAAAAACCGTGGACAGGTCTCCCTCGATTCGGCTGATGATGATAATAACGAGCTTATTGACACTATCATGGACGACCACAACGACTACGAAGAAAACGAAGTCCGTGAGGCTACTAAGCAGGAAATAGAAGAATTAACAAGACAAATGGAAGATTTCGGCGTATCTATGAGCGATGTGGCAGATAACTCCCCTCGCCAGCGCCGTACTCTTGATATATGCGGCAAGGCTGTGCGCTATGCAAGGAATAATCCAGAAATATTGGCGGATTTCCTACGTACCAAGCGTATCCCCCTTGCTAAGATCGCTGACGGCGCAGAGGTGGAAAGAAAATCTCTCGAACGTCACAGACGCTATCTGGTAGCCGTTCTGCTTATATGCACCAACGGTTATGAAATAATGAGAGGGCATATAATGCAGGTACTGAAAGGCGGTGAAGCAACATGAAATATATGGTGATGGAAACCCATGACGGTTATGCGGTACTCATGGACGAGGACGCACGTTTCGTCCATGCGGCTAATTTGCACTATAATGTCGGCGATACCGTGACCGAACCCATAATTATGAATAATGATCCTGAAACTGCCTCTAAGGGGATAAAAATGATCGTCACCCGTGCTGCTGCCGCCGCTGCCTGCATTGGACTTCTCATAGGCGGAGGCTACACCTACTACGCAAACAACTTCAAGCCTCATTCCACCATTATCATATCCTCCGAAGCCAATATCACTATGGAGTTGAACAAGAAAGGCAAGGTTCTTTCGCTGAAAAGCAACAACGATACAGGCAGGGAGATACTGAAAGACTACGACGGCAAGGGCAAGGACAAGTCCACAGTTGCAAAAGAAATACTGGAGATAGAAAAGTCCAAGGGCATTATCTCCGAGGGCGATACTGTTGAGGTTTACGTTCTTTCCGACGATGACAGCACTGTGAGCAACTGCATAACCGATATCGAACAGGAGGTCTCCGCTCCCGAGATAAAGGTCAATGTCAAGGACGTAAGAGACTATGAAAGTCCGCAGATAAAAACTCCTACCGCTCCTGCTGCTCCCGTTGAGCCGAAGAATGAAATAAAGCCGCCCGAGCCTGTCACACCGCCGACACCCGAGGAAAATGTGCCTGTGCCTGACGTTAAGCTGCCGGAACAGAAAATAACCACTCCTACAGCACCTGCGGCTAAAGAGCCGACAGAAGTGCCTGTACCCGAGCATAAAATAGAGCATCCGAGGGACAACAGAAGAAACGAGTCTGAAAAGGCTGAGCCTGTTGCTCCGCCAACTCCTAATGCAGAGGTTTCCGAGCCAGAGAAGCCTGCGGAGGTGGTTCCGCCGACACCTGAGAAGCCTGCCGACGAGCCGACACCGCCTGCACCTGCGGAGGAGAAGAAGAACGAACCGCTTCATCCTGAGCATGAACAGCCGAGATTGCAGCAGCGAGAGGAGCGGAACGTTGTACATAAGCCGAATGAAGGCTTAAATGAACCAGCCCACCCCATTCCCGATACAAATTTAATAGACAATGTTTTACCTGATGTGAAAGAACCGTGATGGTTCAAGCCGTGCTAATGCACGGCTTCAGCCTGTCGAAAAAGTCCGTTTTTATGTAAGAAACAGCACGGGAGCAGGTCATGCGCCACTACAATTCGGCTATTCTACTTAAATTATATTGTAGGGAAAGCCTCCCTCGGCGTTCCACAATAGGTTTT
>JAFVBU010000034.1 GCA_017479805.1 Ruminococcus sp. | reverse complement strand
GAATGAGAGGATGTGGACCGATCTTTTCATGCAGAACCGTGAGCATTTGCAGTATGAGCTTGATACCCTCATCGCAAATCTGACGAAGTACAGCGAGGCGCTGAAAAATGCCGATGCTGAGACAATGCGTTCGCTCATTGCTGAGGGCAGGGAGCTGAAAGAGGAGAACCTCCGTCACCGTGTCGGTCAGCCGAACTAACTTTAGAAATATTTCCCGACAAACTCAGGCTCATCCGCATGAACGGTCAGCTTGTTGAGATAGGCAAGAGGCGAATCCTCGGGCATATCAAATTCCAGCCCGTAGGCGCAGAGTGCCTGATAGAACACGCCGTAACGCTTATTTGCGGCAACATCTCCGTACTTTCCATCGCCCAGAAGTGGTGCGCCCACATGGGCTAAATGTGCACGTATCTGATGGGTGCGCCCCGTGTAAAGGGTGACCCTGACGAGGGAGAGACCGCCGCTGACTTTCAGCGTTTCGTAGCCTGTTTTTATGGGTTTATAGCCATCTGATGGACTTTCGGATATCCTAACGATATTCCGTGAGTCCTCTTTTTTGTGGTAGGCTTCGATGATATCCGCAGGCTTCGGAGTGGGAGCGGTGGTGATACAAAGGTATATCTTATGCACCAGTCCGTCACGGATAGCCGAATTCATTTCACGGAGAGCGGCGGCATTTTTCACCGCTGTCACCAGTCCACTTGTGTTGCGGTCAAGTCGGCTGCAAAGGGCGGGAGCGAATGAGCTTTCGGCATCGGGAGCGTACTCCTTCTTATTATAAAGGTAATGTTTGATACGGTTTATGAGGGTGTCGTCATTGTGCTCGCCGTTGCTGTGGGAATCCAGTCCCAGCGGCTTGTTCACGATAATGACATTCTCGTCCTCGTACACGATATCCACCGTATCGGGAGCGTTCAGGAAGCGCATATCATGCTGCTTCGTGCCCGAAAGCTCCTGTTTTACGTAGACTGTCACCACATCGCCGCTTTGCAGCTTTGTGGATATCTCGCAGCGCTTGCCGTTGACCTTGATGTCCTTTTTGCGGATTAGTCGGTACATCATGCTTTTGGGCAGATCGGGGAGCGCTTTTGAGATGAATTTGTCTGTACGCTGTCCGCTGTCATTGTCATTTATAACAAATTTTATCATTTTTTCAACCTCTGAATTGATGGAAATTTAGAAAATGCTCACAAAAATCCTTTCCCTTTACGTACAAAATCAACAAAGAATATGAAAGGTGTGTGATTTTTGCACCATATGTGTTGAAATTTGTCCATCGTTATGGTATAATTACGTAGAAAGTGCTGTAAAAGTTTAGTATTACGGCATAATGAAAGGAGTATGATTAGCGATGAAGCTGTCACAACGTTTGCTTTCTGCGGCGCTGTCCTGTGCTTTCATCGGCTCGGCTGTCAGCTCTCAGGCGGCTTTTGCTGATGATGTTCAAAGCACGGAAACGGTTCTTTCTGATATCTATGATACCACAGAATCCGCTGAAAGTAAAGAGAAAATTGAAGAAGCTGCTGCACAGGCGACAGAAGCTGAGGCTGAAGACGCTGTCACACAGACTTCGCAGACTGAGACTGAGCAGATGACTGCTGCCCTCGATGCTGTTACAGCATTTGCCGAGGCAGTTACCGAACCGCCGTTAAATGTATTTTCTATCTATAACGCTCATCAGGGCTACATGGAAAGACTTAAAAACTCGGAAAATCTCTACCGCAGAGCGGAGGGTATCGACGTTTCGGAATGGCAGCATGATGTGGACTGGCAGAAGGTGAAAAATGCAGGCATAGACTTTGCTATCATCAGAGCAGGCTACGGAAAAATGCTCAATCAGAAGGATCCCTATTTTGATACGAACGTTCAGCAGGCTCAGGCTCTCGGTATTGACACTGGTACCTATTGGTACAGCTATGCTACTACCGTCGAGGCTGCTCAGCAGGAGGCAGAGGTCTGCTATGAGGTCATAAAGAACTATGACTTTACTTATCCTGTTTACTTCGATATCGAGGATGCCTGCCAGAGCAAGCTCTCAACTGCTGAGGTATCCGCTATTATCGAAACATTCTGTACTTACCTTGAGGAAAAGGGCTATCATGTAGGTATCTACAGCTACGTCAACTTCCTCAATACCAAGGTCTATTCGTCACTGCTCGACAAGTATGATGTGTGGGTAGCAAACTTCCATGTTCCCGTGCCCAATTATTCATCAGACTACGGTATGTGGCAGTACAGCGACAGCGGTACAGTTGACGGCATCAACGGTGTCGTTGACCTTAACCATGCATACGTCAACTACCCGTTCGTAACTTCACCAAAGACCTACGACCCTGCGAAATATCCAAATTCCACTTCCGAGCCTGAATACCCACAGGTAGAGGTGGACAGAGGTATCGCAAACGGTATCGATGTTTCTGCATGGCAGAACAGCATCGACTGGGGCAAGGTAAAAGAGGACGGCGTAGATTATGCGATAATCCGTGCAGGCTACGGTAAACTGCTCTCTCAGGAGGACCCGTATTTTGACAAGAATATGAAGGCTGCCGAGGAAGCTGGTCTTGGTCGTGGTGTGTATTGGTACAGCTATGCGACTACTCCCGAGGCTGCAAAGCAGGAAGCCGAGACCTGTTTACAGGTTATCAAGGGCTATAAACTGGAATATCCCGTTTACTTCGATGTAGAGGACAGCGTTATCGCTAAGCTCAGCACTGCTGAGGTTTCCGCCATAACGGACGCATTCTGCCAGACTGTTGAAAAGGAAGGCTATTTTGTCGGCATCACAAGCTACACGAACTTCCTCAATACAAAGCTGGATTCTTCTATATTCAAGAAGTACGCAGTGTGGGTGGCACATTACAATGTCAACAGACCGAGCTTCAATAAGTCCTACGGTATGTGGCAGTACACCAGCACAGGCTCAGTAAACGGCATAAACGGAAATGTTGACCGTGATTATCTCTATGTTGACTATCCGTCAATAATCAAGGATGTTCACCTCAACGGATATTAATAACGAACGTATATGCATACCGTGTAAAAGCGGTATGCATATTTTATAACCAGAACAGGAAAAATTATGATTGAATTTATTACAGGTCAGGCAGGCAGCGGAAAAACTACGCTGATGTACGAGCGTATCAAAAATGACAGCCTGCCAAAGTGCATTATAGTCCCCGAGCAGTTTTCGCATGATTTCGACAAAAAGCTGTACTATTATCTGGGTGCTGAAAAGTTCAATGAGCTTTTCTCTCTCAGCTTCACCAGCCTTGCAAGACAGCTTTTCCAGCTTTTCGGCGACCCGTCACGAAACGGCGAATATGCCGACGATATGGCGAAAATGATACTCATTTATCAGGCGATAACCAATGTTGAGAAAATGTCTGCCGCACTGAATTTTTTCAGAAGCAGCCACAACGGTTTCGCAGAGGATGTGCTGAAGCTCATCGGCGATATGAAGCGTGCAGGCATACAGCCCGAGGAGCTTATGGAGAGTTCCTCTCTGTTCGATGACCGCTTAAAGCATAAAACAGCCGATATCGCTGTTATCTACGGGGAATATCAGCGGCTCATGGAGGAGTACAGCTTCAAGGACGAGCTGGACAATATCAACGAAGCGGCTAAGATAGCCAATTTCCACCAATACTTCAAGGGACAGAGCGTGTTTATCGACGAGTTCGAGAGCTTTACCGCTGACCAGCTTGCTATGCTGAGAGTTATGATATCATCGGCGGAAAATGTGTGTATTACTCTCCGCACCGACGATGTTAACGCAGGAAAGTTCACGCTTTTTGAGACAGTAAACAAGACCTGCAAGGATATCATCGCCATATGCGACGATGCTCACAAGGCTTACAAGGTCACTGTCTGCCCCAAAAGCTACCGCTTCACCTCTCCCGACCTTGAATATATCAGCACCCATATCCTGCGGAATTTCCGCTATTCTCCAAAGGAGGCGCCGCCGCCTGACAATGTGCGTATCTTTGAAGCAAGGGATATGTACAGCGAGGCGGAGTACGTTTGTGCCACTGTCAAGCGGCTCATCCATGCCGACCCGACGCTGAGATACCGTGATATAGCGGTAGTTTCCAACGATATCGCCAAGTATTCGGCGGTGCTGAAAGCGGCTTTCGGGCGGTACGATATACCGTACTTCCTCAGCCTTGAAAAGCCTGTCAGCCACACGGCAGTAATGGTGTACTTCACATCTCTCCTTGACCTGCTCGGTGCAAGGAAAATACGAAGCGAACAGGTTTTCAGG
Source organism: Ruminococcus sp. (assembly GCA_017479805.1). GTDB lineage: Bacteria > Bacillota > Clostridia > Oscillospirales > Ruminococcaceae > Ruminococcus. Next base: position 8,829 of record JAFVBU010000034.1, on the reverse strand, counting down.
CTTCTTAGGAGCGGTCTTACCTCTGCAAGTCTCACCGATACCTCAGAGCTTGAAAATTACTGCTATAAATGGAGCGTTGACGGGGAGATGTGGGAGAACGAGTTCACTGCTGACGATGATAAACAAGAAATGCTTGAAAATATCAGAAAAAGTGTAGTTATGCCTGTTGTTAAGCTGAAACGCAAGCTGAGCAAGAGCAATACCGCCGAGAAGATATGCACCCTGCTTTACGACCACCTTACTGCAAGCGGCGCCGAGGAAAATGTGGGCAGGATGATGAACGAGCTTATCCGAAACGGCAGGGACGGCGAAGCGGCTGAGATAAAAAGGCTTTGGGGCTGCCTGATAGATATTCTCGACAGCATTTACGACACCCTCGGCGAAAAGGAGGTCACCTTTGCCGATACTGCAAGGCTCATCAAGTCCATGATAGGCAGGATAAACTATTCCGTGCCGCCCCAGACCCTTGACGCTGTTATGACAGCCTCTGCAAGAACTGCCCGTCTTAATGCGCCCAAGGTGGTGTTCCTCATGGGAACTACCGACGGAGACTTCCCGAATCAGGTGACGGTGCACGGACTTTTCTCCGAGCCTGACCGACAAAAATTAGCGGATAAGTCGCTGCTTATCTCAACTCCGCTGGCTGACCTTATAGCTTCGGAGCGGCTGGTTGTGTACAAGGCAATGTCTGCGGCATCCGAAAAGCTGTTCGTCACCTATCCGCTTTCCGACCTTTCGGGACAGGCGAAATACCCTGCACAGATAGTGGACAGCATTATAAAAATGTTCGGCAGAGAGGATATCCGCCTGACCGAAAGCGAGATTCCCGTGCATTACTATACAGTTACGCTCCATTCTGCCTTTTACCACTATATGCAGAACCGTGACGCCAACGATACCTCCACCGCTTCCGTGGAAAAGCTGCTTCTCAGCCGTCCCGAATACAAGCGCAGACTGGCATACGTTCTTAGCAGATCGGGGCATACACAGGAATACATCATTGACACCAAAACTATGGAGAAGCTGAAATCCTTTGATCCGCTGAGACTTTCCTCAACGGGACTGGAGGAGTACGACCAGTGCCACTTCAAATTCTTCTGCGACAAGTGCCTTGACCTGCACCCCTGCGAAAAGGTGGAGCTTGATGCACGTATCGCAGGCGAGCTTACACACGAATGTTTCTACGGTATCCTCGGTTCACGGAGCAAAAAGGAATTCATTGATATGAGCTATGAGGATATGCGGAAGGAGATCGGCAGCCGTGCCGCTGATTACCGCAGCAGGACAATGGCAGGCAGCTTCGGCAAGGACGCAAAGTTCGAGCTTATTTTCAACAAGCTGACCGACCGCATGACAGAGGTATTTCTCCACACACAGCAGTCCCTGATGGCTTCGGACTTTGTTCCCCATAAATTTGAGCTTGACCTCAGAAAGTCACATTCGGTGAACATGAACTTCGGCAAGGGAAAACGGCTTAGCTTCGGGGGAATCGTTGACCGTGCGGATATATGCAGTATCGGCGGAACGGACTATTTGCGTATCATCGATTACAAGAGCAGCCGCAAGGAGATCAACGCTAAAACTCTCGGCAGCGGCATAAATATGCAGATGCTTCTATACCTTTTTGCGTCTACCGATAAGGGCGGTATCTATGAGGATTACAAGCCCGCAGGTGTGCTCTATTCACCTGTGCAGGTATCGGATCTGAGCCTTGAAGATCACAAGGTAGACAGTTTTAACGACAGCGCACTGGACTCCTCACTCAAAACCAGCGGACTGGTGCTCAGTGATATGGATGTGCTCCATGCTATGGAAAAGGATGTGGCAGGCAGATACATCCCTGTGAAGCTGAAAAAGGACGGCAGTATCGACAGCAAATCAGGCTGTATCAGCAGTGAGGGAATGGAAAAGCTGAAAGAGCTGACCTACAGGAAGCTGCGTGAAATGGCGGAATCCCTTTACAGCGGCAACGTTGAGGCTGTTCCGCTTATGACAGGCGGCAGACTGCCATGCGATTACTGCGACTATATAAATATATGCGACAACACCAAGCCTGACAGGTGGCGGTATCCCGATGAGGAAGCCGAAGCCGAGGCACAGGCTGTGCTTGATATGAAAACCGATGGAAAGGAGAGTGAGTGACATGGGATGGACACCGCAGCAGCAGGACGCTATTTCTGCCCGTGATTCCTCCGTTATAGTTTCGGCGGCGGCAGGCAGCGGAAAAACAGCAGTCCTGACGGAACGCCTTGTTCAGCTTATTGCTGACCCACAGTCGGGAGTGCGTGCGGACAGGATGGTGGTGGTAACATTCACCAACGATGCCGCTTCCGAGCTGAAAAAGCGACTTGACATGAAGCTGAGAGCGCTGATAAATGATGACCCGTCCAACGCTCATCTTCTGAAACAGCAGACCCTTTTGCAGAGCGCAAAGATATCCACCATAAACTCCTTCTGCTTTGATCTGCTCAGGGACAATATCTCCGATCAGGGCATAACTACGGGCTTCGGAGTGCTTGACGAATCGGACAATACCGTGCTGAAAAGCCGTGCTATGGATGAGCTTCTGAACTGGCTCAGCGAAAATGAATACGAAAAGATATCGCTTCTCTACGATCGTTTCTGCATCAAGAACGAAAAGCGTTTGAGGGATGTCATTAGCCTTACGGATAAATTCCTCGCCTCGGCGGCTTTGCGTGACAAGTGGCTGGAAAAGGCGGTCGGTCAGTATGATACGGAGTTCACGGAGTCGGTCTATTATGCGGCACTTCGCAATGTTACCATGCAGACGGCGGAAAAGGCGCTTAAAACCGCTGATAGCTGTGCAGGAATGATAAACAGCATTTTCCCCGATATGTCGGCATCTGCGGCGGCTAAATCGGCGGCTCAGGCGGAGGAGGACTACGACAGAGTGTCCGACTTCCTCGCCATACTCCGCACGGGCAGGATACCCACAAGCGACGAGTGCGAGACAGCAACAGCATTCAGCAGACTGGTCTCTGTGGGCAAGGCAGAGCATGACAAGGAACTGCGTGAGATATACAAGAAAAAGCGTGACAGAGTGAAAGCACTTATGCAGAAAGCAGCAGGGGGATTCCATTCGGTGGAAAGTGATTTTGCCGAGTCCCGTGAGGTCACAAAAATATTGGCGGAGGTAATGCAGAAGTACAGCGAGATAGTCTGGCAGATGAAGTGCGAGAAAAACTCCATCAGCTTTGACGACGGCGAAAGGCTTGCCCTTGAACTTCTTGCGGATACCGACGAAAACGGCAATATCATTCAGTCCGAGGCGGCACGGAAAACAGCGGAATTCTATGATATAATAATGATAGACGAGTATCAGGACTCAAATAACAAGCAGGATATGATATTCAAGCTGCTTTCCAAGAATTATCGTGTTTCCGAGGACGGCAGACCCATGTACGGCGACAACGCTTTTCTGGTCGGCGATGTGAAGCAGTCCATCTACCGTTTCAGACTGGCAAATCCGCAGAATTTCATTGAAACCCTGCACAACTCGTCACCCTACAGCGCAGACAGCGGTGAGAAGAATCAGTACATCCTGCTGAACAAAAACTTCCGCAGTACGCCGAATGTGATAGATTTCGTCAACTTCGTTTTCTCCGAGATAATGACCGCAGACTGCGGCGATATCGACTATACCGACGATGAGAAGCTGTATTTCGGGGCTGAGTATTACAGCGGCATATCCGATGAAAGCAGCCGCACCGTTATCAACTTCATCATGGACGATTCCGAGGAGGATGAAACGGTCGAGGAGGAGGTCAGCAAGGAAGTGCTGTTCACCTCTCAGCGCATTGCGGAAATGATACGCAATGGGGCGGAGGTCATCGACGGAAACGGCAAGTCAAGACCCTGCCGACCGTCGGATTTCTGCATTCTCGTCCGCACTAACAAGCATATCAACATCTATGCGGAGCAGCTGATGAAGCTGGGCGTACCTGCAAAGGGCAGCGAGGAAAGCGGCTATCTGCGGTCACGTGAAATAGCGGTGCTCATCGATCTGCTGAGGATAATCAACAATCCGCTCCTTGATATACCTATGGCGGCGGTAATGGCGTCACCCATGTATATGTTCAGCATACAGGACATCGCACTGATACGCTCCCTCGACAAGGAACGCTCCCTTTTCTCGGTTTTGCGTGGCATTGCAGACGGGGAGTACAGCGAAATGGAGGATATGTTCCTCGCTGAAAGGTGCAGGGATTTCCTCGGCTCACTTGATATGTTCAGGCTCGATTCGGTCACTATGACCGTGGGCGAGCTGATAAGCTCAATCTATGACACCACCGACTTTATCTCGGTAATGCAGCTTTACAGCGACGGCGAGAAAAAGCGTGCAAATCTACGTGCGCTTATCCAGTACGCTGGCAGCTACGAGGAATCGGCAGCTTTTGAGGGCTCGGGCGGTCTGGGAGGCTTCCTCCGCCACCTCGACAGGATAATGGAGAACGGCGATTACGCACAGGGCAAGGTCTCGGCGGCTTCGGGGGATTATGTGTCCGTTATGACTTTCCACAGGTCAAAGGGACTGGAGTTTCCGTTCGTTTTCATTGCCGAGACTATGAGCAAATTCAAGTTTGATTCCGAGCTGGTCATGTGTTCTGCCGACAGCAGGATAGGCTACATCCTCTGTGAACCCAAGCTGTACCGAAAATACAGAACATTCCAGCAGACAATGCTTGCGGCGGAAGGGGAGCGTGACACAAGAAGCGAGGAAATGCGCCTTTTCTACGTGGGACTTACCCGTGCAAAGCAAAAGCTGTTCATCAATCTGAAATGCGGAGAAAAGCAGCTTAAAAGGGTGCAGGGGCAGATAGAGAGCTGTATCGTCAGCGGCGGCATTGAGGAGATAGTCAGCGAGGCAAGCTATTTTGCCGACTGGGTTTGGGCGGTGCTCATGCGCCATGCGGAGTTCCCGACCATTGCCGAAAAGCTGGGACTTGCCGTGGGTATCTTTCCGCCTGCGGTTTGCGGCGATAAGCTGTTCGACTGCGAGTTTGCGGAGAATATTTCCTCTGTCGATTTAGCGGAGATAGACGAATACGAAAAAGCACTCCCTGATGAGAAGATCTACAGCGAGCTTGAAGAACTCGTCAGTGACAGCTACGACAGGACGCTTTCCAATACTCCTGCGAAGCTGAGCGTTACGGAGATAACCAAGAAGCTGAAAAAAGAGGACAGTAATTTCGACTTCAAGCTGAAGCGACCGAGGTTCATATCGGGTTCACGCAAGCTGACAGGCTCTGAGCGTGGCACGGCTATCCACACGTTCTTCCAGTACTGCGACTTTGACGGTGCGTGTGCGGATGTGAGCGAGGAGATAAAGTCGGTCTGCCAACGAGGTTTCATTACTCCTCAGCAGGCGGAAGCGATATCCCCGAAGAAAGCGGCTGCGTTTTTCAACGACGATATTTACGCACGTATCAAAGCGGCAGGGGATAAGGTCTGGCGTGAGCGGAAGTTCATGGTTGCAGTGGCTGATCTGGATATCAGCAGCGACGTGCTTGAACCGCTGAAAAAATCCGACGGAATGATAAAGGGCATCATGGATATGGTCTTTGAGGAAGATGACGGTCTTGTGATACTTGACTATAAGTCTGACAGGGGATCAAGTGAAAATGCACTACGGGAGCGGTACAAAATGCAGCTTCTTTTGTACAAAGCGGCAGCAGAACTGACCATGAAAAAGCCTGTGAAACAATTATGTCTCTACTCCTTTGAGCTGGAGAAAACCATAGAGGTCAAGCTGTGACCTGATAGATTTGTACAATTTTTAAGCCTTGAGCAGCTATTGCTCAGGGCTTATTTTTTTGTTGTATACAGCGGTGTGTTGGCTGTGCATATTTTAGGGGTGGACTTTTTGCGTCATGTTTGACATATCTGCTATTATCTGCACTGAAAAATGCCGATTTTACCGGAATTTTGCTATATTACAAAATGTATATTATTTCCGTGAACGCTAAAACGAATGAATATTCATTATGCATATTATTCTGTATAAATATTCATATTTTTGTTTCACACACCTGCAAGAACATATGGTCTCAGAGAAAATTGCACAAACCTATCGAAAATATTTGTACAATATAGAAAAAATATTTTTTTCGTCTCATTTTTTGTTTTTAAGATTGACAGGCTTGCCGTTTTGAGTTATAATATTTGTTGTAGAGATTTTACGAGGTGTGTAATGGACAAAGAGAGGAAACTTTTTTCAGGGCTGAATCTGCTTCGGGCAGGTGCGGCTGCTTTCTTATTTGTTCTGACAGCATTCGGTGTTTCTCTGGCTGTTCCCAAGCTAAAGGGGGACACGGAGGCGGTTCAGTCAACTGCTGCTACTGCTTATTCCGATGAGAACACATCAGCTGCCTCGACGCATGAGGCGCAGTTGACTTCAGGATCTGATACAGAACGATCGGAAAAGACTGCAATGCCCCCTGTGGTATTCCCTGCAAAAACAAATGATACCGTCGTGTTCGGAAAAGAATATGACGCTTCAAATGCAATACTTATTAATGTGGATCGAAATGAGATCGTCGCCTGCAAGGACGAAAGGTACAGAATGTACCCTGCTTCGCTGACCAAAGTGATGACGCTCATTGTAGCTGTCGAGAACATTGAAGATCTGCGTGATACGGTTCGTATTACCGATAAAATGGTTACACCTTATATAGAGCAGGACGCTTCACGAGCAGGCTTCCTTCCCGGAGAGACACCTTCGATCAAGGACCTTCTCTACGGCATGATTTTGAACTCGGGTGCGGACGCAGCAGCCGCAGTTGCAAAATATGTCGCAGGCTCAGAGGAGAAATTCGTCCGGCTCATGAATGATAAGGCAGAAGAAATGGGGCTCTATGCCACACATTTCACCAATGTGACAGGGCTTCATGACCCGCATCATTACAGTACCGCTGAGGACATGGCAATGATACTGGAATATGCTATCGGGAACAGAACATGTAAAAAAATACTTTCCGCTGTCGAGTACGAATACTCTGCGACTGAACAAAATCCGGAGGGGCTGACATTCGCAAGTACACTCTTTTCAAGGATGTACGGCGACGAAATGGAAGGCGTAAAGGTGCTTGGCGGCAAAACAGGCTACACGGACAAGGCTGGAAATTGTATTGAGAGCTTTGCCAATGTGGGCGGTGAAACGTATATCCTCGTGCTTTGCGGGGGTAAGACCAAATGGAACGTTGTATACGGTACACTCAGCGCATACAGTGTTTACTGTGCGGGCGGAGAGCCTTACGAGTCCTCACGATCACTCAGATGATAACATAAAAAATTTATAGTTGAAGCAGGGCATTCGGCTCTGCATATGTAGAACAAAATCGGAGGAAAGGAACATGGCTGACAAAGCGAGGAAGGTTAAATTCAAACCGTCAAGGCTCCTCGGAGCAGCGGCGATCATTCTGGTAGTTTTCTTCGGTGCGGATTTCGTTAAGCGGAATCTCTATAACGATGAGCACCACAATCTGGTGATCGACGGCGAGTTCAGACAGCCAATCGAGTATCCAACAATACCTGAACCTTCTGAGGCAGAAGATGCCGTTAATCTTGCTAACGATAAAAATGACACGAAGACCCCGACTGTCGGCGTGGACAATATAGGGCAGTATGAACTTATGCTGTCTGAATCGAAAATAGCAGAGGGCAAACTTGCTGTATGTGACCAGGATCACCCTGTGGATTCCGGATACGCAGGGGATGTGGTGAATTTGCTCAGCGTTAAGAATGAATACTACTCACTTTATTCCGAGTCGATACTTCTCGAGGAAGGCGCAGCGGAAGCGCTGAACGAGATGATGGCTGACTATAACAATGACACGGGTCTTTCTGACTTTGTGGTCTACGGCACGGACAATACCTATACAGGCGAGGAGTCCTGTTGTCCTGAATACTTCTCGGAATCACAGCTTGGAACAACAGTAGATCTCGCACTCAAAGCATACGGCGAAGTCATAGAATATGACGGGCTGGATGATGAGAGCTGGGTGATAGAGAACTGCTGGAAATACGGTTTTATTGTAAGATATCCCAAGGGTAAAGACGATGCAACAGGTCACAGCTATTGCCCCTGGCACTTGAGGTACGTGGGAGGAGTACACGCTTCCATCATGCACGACAATAATTTAAGTCTGGACGAGTACACGGACTTTCTGCGTGATTTCACTCCGGAGGAGCCGCTTCAATACGAGTACGAAGCGCAGCTTTATACCGTTTTTAGTGTGAAGTCAACAGGCGAGAGCACGGTGGTGAATGTACCGATCTCGGGTGCTTACAGTGTATCTGGAAACAATAAGGATGGTTTTATAATCACTACACCGAAAAGCTGAAAAATTAACAAAAGCCGATTCGAGGCGATGCTGCGTATTTTTGCGGTATCGCCTTAAAGTCGTGTCATAAATAGTGTGGTATGCCTGTATTATTTTCTGTCATATCTGCTCGCTTTCGGGAATATTTTTTACCGTAGGAGGTGCGTGGGTATGAAAAGAAATACTTTTATTTTAATTATATTGGCACTTGCTTCGTTCCTGATAGTCCTCGGGGCAGGAGTGGACGACGGTGAAAAGTGCAGGGCTTATGTGCTTATGGAAGCGGAAACGGGAACGGTGCTGGAGGAACAGAACGGCGGTGAAAGGCTGAAAGTGGGCTATCTGTCGAAGCTGATGTCACTTCTTCTGGTGGCGGAGGATATCGAAACGGGGAAGTACAGCCTGTCTGATGAACTGACTGCCTCGGACAGCGTAACAGGCACGGCAGGGGCGGTGGTCTGGCTGGAAGCAGGGGACAGGATGACTG
>JAFVBU010000033.1 GCA_017479805.1 Ruminococcus sp. | reverse complement strand
GTCCTCGACCGCTTGAAAGAGCGCTGATTCGGTGAAATTCCGAAACCGACGGTAAAAGTCCGGATGGAAGAAACGACGGTTCAATTTTGGATCACAGCCCCCGATGCGTTCGGGGGCTTTTTCATTTTCCGCTGTTTCTCCTAATAATACGCAAAAATCAATTATTATTGGAGGAATGAACAATGACACAAAATATGGCTTTGAACAAAAGCACCTTTACAACCAGAACTATCGTAATGACAGGAATGATGAGTGCAGTAGCGACCGTCATTTATTATCTGGATTTTAATGTTCCGCTTATGCCGGGATTTATAAAGCTTGACTTCTCGAATGTTATTTCGCTGCTTGCAGGCTTTTCGCTCGGACCTGTTCCGGGAGTTATAGTGTGCCTTATAAAGAACCTTATCCAGCTTCTTGTAAAGGGCTTCGGCACAACAATGGGAATAGGCAACATCTTTGACTTTGTGACCAGTGCAGTGCTGGTGCTTACATCAAGCATTATCTACCAGAGAAACCGCACCAAGAAGGGCGCAGGTATCGCAGTTATCTTCGGAGTGCTTGCATTCTCGCTGATAACACTTCCGCTTAACTACTTCATCGTATATCCGATATACTTCAAGGCATACGGCGGAGAGCAGGCTGTCCTTGCAGCATACAAGGAGATCATGCCGAGTGTCAAGAATATTTTTGCAGCGCTGTGCATTTTTAATCAGCCGTTTACTTTTATCAAGGGCGTGCTTTGTGCCTTGATAGTTATGCTTATCTACAAGCCGCTGTCACCTGTTATCAAGGGCGGCAGACGCTGAATTATACCATTGTTTATTGTTTGTAAAAGCCGTATCGGAGAATCCCGATACGGCTTTGCTGTCAGGTCTTGAATGTCAGCTCTCCGTTTTCGCACTGAGAGTCTGTCTCGACTATGATATACACCGAGCTGTCCTTCGGCACATTAAGCTTGTCGGAGAGGGTATCTCCCGAATTAAGTTTACAGAGCTTTTTCTTTTTTCCCTCATAGTCATAGTATACAGAGGCTTTTCCCTTATCAAGCTTTCCGCTGCACTTTACTGTGCCGTCATCAGCATCAAGCTTAAACACCATCGTGCCGTTAAATTTGTAGAAGCTCATATAGCCCTCATGTGAGGTGCTTGAATGTACAAGCGCAACTGCCGAGTAGCTTGACGAATAGCAGCCGCTGAAAACCAGTGCCGAGAGCAAAGCTCCTATGACACATATACTGCGTATGATCTTTTTCATTTTAAGCCTTCCTTTCGCAGGATTTCTCCTTTGATGATAATATCATAGCAGAAAAGTTATTAAGAAGTCCTTAAAATAAGAAGAGCACCGAATTATTTCGGTGCTCTCTGTGTCTTATCTTACTTTACTGCTTCAAGGAGTGCCTCGACCTTGTCGGTCTTCTCCCACGAAACGCCAAGGTCCTCACGGCCTATGTGACCGTAGGCTGCAAGCTGCTTGTACTGCGGCTTTCTGAGATCAAGATACTCGATTATTGCCGAGGGGCGCAGGTCGAATACCTTGTTTACTGCATCTGCAAGCTTGTCGTCAGCGACCTTTCCTGTGCCGAATGTATCTACCATTACGGAGACGGGGTTTGCAACGCCTATCGCATAGGCGAACTCTACCTCGCACCTGTCAGCAAGACCTGCTGCTACTATGTTCTTAGCTACATACCTTGCGGCATAGGCTGCCGAACGGTCTACCTTTGTCG
>JAFVBU010000032.1 GCA_017479805.1 Ruminococcus sp. | reverse complement strand
TCAAGCTCCTCTATGAGACTTCCTGCGTACTGTCCTGCACACGGCCACCAGTTTTCGTCGCCTGCGGCTTTGGGGACGCATATTATTATGGCATCGACGGTATCGTCGCCGTTGCCGTTGAAGCCGGTGAAATCGACTGTATCGTCCATATTTGTCAGAAGCTCGTCGATAAGGCGGAGCTTGTAAACATCGTTTTCGTAGGCGTCCTTATATCGCTTCGTGGTGTAGCGGTAGGCATTGCCCGAAAGCTCCACACAGCCCTTTGAGGAGCGCTTGTAGAAAGCATTTATGCTCTCATGGGGGAAGCTGTCACTGTCGGTGTCCTCATCGGCAAAAGCGGCATTTTCCACCTCTGCCATAGTCGGCTCATAGCTGAACGGGCAGTCGGGGAAGTCAACGTAGAATATACACACCCTGCCCGTGCCCTGAGAGGCGAGGGAACCCTGCATATCGCTGAGCGGAGCTTTGATGAAGCCGTCACCGCTGACTGCGGTGGTGACAGTGGTTGTAGGCGCACCCGAAACAAGGGGATAGCCGCCGTTTATCGGAGCGGCGATGGCAGTTCCGATAATGGACAGGCTGAGGGATGTAGCAGTGCTTTCCTTTTGTTCCTTTTCGGAGATGATGTATCTTCTCAGCTTGATAAGGTCGAGAGAATCAACAGTGCCGTCGCCGTCCATATCGGAATTAAGGAAGCCCTGCTTTGAGATATCGGCACGCCCCGAAAGGTACAGGCTCATGATGGACAGGTCAACGGAATTAACCTCGCCGTCGGTGTTGATATCGCCTTTTCGGTCTCTGACGACGGCGGAGGAGTGGATGGAGGCTGCGGCAGTGATAATAGCAGAAACTGCGGCAGCAGTGAAGATCTTGCGGATAAAGTGGTGCTTGAACATGGATCATGCCTCCTCAGACAACACCTGCTCATCATCCGCAGGACCGCACCGAACTATATTTTTATCGTCGGTTATAAGTCATGCAAATACCCTGCATAAGCAGAGTAAAAGATCATCCGCACATTGCGGAGACTGTATACAGTCAGCATTTCCCATAAGGGCTTCCCACACCCCCTTGCTGACGGCATATCCTGCGGTCTCCGAACAGGCTCAAATAAAATAAAATAATTAATGATATAACGTATTTGCCCTGCCATAAGAACAAATACAGCTTACAAAAAAACTGCGGACAGCTTTAACCGTCCGCAGTATACCGCATTATTTAGCGTAGTCAGTAACTCTGCTCTCCCTGATGAGGTTGACCTTGATCTGACCAGGGTAATCCATTTCAGATTCGATCTGCTGAGCGATCTGTCTTGCGACAAGGACCATTTTCTCATCATTGATAACTTCGGGAACGACCATGATCCTGACTTCACGTCCTGCCTGTACAGCGAAGCACTTCTCGACACCGTCATAGGAGTTGCAGATCTCCTCCAGCTTCTGTAAGCGCTTGATGTAGCTTTCGTAGTTTTCGCTTCTTGCGGCAGGTCTTGCAGCGGAGATAGCGTCGGCTGCCTGAACAATGCAGGCAATGACCGTTCTTGGCTCAACATCGTTGTGGTGAGCCTCAACAGCGTGAATAACGACATCACTTTCGTGATACTTTTTACAAACGTCAACACCTATCTGAACGTGAGAGCCTTCGATCTCGGAGGTAAGAGCCTTACCGATATCGTGGAGAAGACCTGCACGTCTTGCGACATTAGCGTCAACACCCAGTTCCGAAGCGAGAACTCCGCAGAGTTTAGCGACTTCGATGGAGTGGTCGAGAACATTCTGTCTGTAGCTTGTACGGAATTTAAGACGACCGATGAGCTTGATGAGCTCATGGTTGAGACCGTGAACATTGGTCTCGATAACGGCACGTTCGCCTTCCTGCTTGATACGGTACTCGACCTCACGTCTTGCCTTATCGACCATTTCTTCGATACGTGTAGGATGGATACGTCCATCAGCGATGAGTTTTTCCAGAGCGATCCTTGCGACCTCACGTCTGATCTGGTCAAAGCATGAGAGCGTGATAGCTTCGGGAGTGTCGTCGATGATGAGATCGACGCCTGTGAGAGTTTCGAGGGTACGGATGTTACGACCCTCACGGCCGATGATCCTGCCCTTCATTTCGTCATTAGGCAGGGGAACGACGGAAACAGCGGCTTCTGATACCTGATCTGCGGCTACCTTTGCGATAGCGAGAGAGATATAGCTTCTTGCCTTTTCCTGACATTCGTCCTTTATCATCTGTTCGTAATACTGGACCTTGACAGCCTTTTCGTGAACGAGGTCGTCCTCCAGCTTAGAGATTATGTATTCTTTTGCCTGATCTTTAGTGAATTCAGAAATTCTTTCGAGAATATCCATCTGGCTTTTCTTGATGGATTCAGCTTCCTTGAGTTTTTCGTCAGCAGATTTGATCTTCTGGTTGAGGGTCTCCTCTTTTTTCTCAAGGTTATCTGTCTTCTTGTCGAGATTTTCTTCCTTCTGCTGCATACGTCTTTCCTGACGTGACAGTTCTGCTCTGCGATCCTTGATTTCCTTTTCAGCCTCAGTTCTCTGCCTGTGGATCTCATCCTTAGCTTCGACGAGGGCACTTTTTTTCTTGTTCTCGGCATCCTTTTCGGCGTCAGCGAGAATACGCTTAGCCTGCTGTTCGGCAGAGCCTGTAAGGGATTCAGCCTCACGCTTTCTCTGAGCAATACCTTCGGATATACCCTGCTGATAGCGTTCCTCTGACTTTTTGCTGAATATAGCATAGACAGCAAGAGCGCCGACCACCAGACCGATGACGATACCGATTATCAATCCAAGAGTCATACAGTGCATTACCTCCTTTTTGTAAAAAATGATAAATAGCTTGTACTATAAACCTATTACTTAAAGAGAAGCGGACTTCTCAAAGGCGGTAAATGCCGCATTATTTTATTCATTTAAATATATATAAGGAACAATGCCGAAGCAGAGTCCGCAAAACATTGAAGGGTATAGCACCCGACAGTTCAGCACAACGGAGAGCTGTTCCCACAGAACAGGCGACAGTATACCCCTATACTGCTCCGGGCTGATGATTTGTTTCATTCATATTTATATACTCGGCGCCTTATATATATCTTGCCGCCGCAATAATGATGTAAAACAAAGCTGCATATACTGCCATAGTAATATTATGCAAATAAATACAACACCTTAATTATACCTTTTTTTCACAAAAAAGTCAAGCGTTTTGACGTTGTACATTAAGTACAAATAGAATGCTCTTATTAGTGCATATTGTACTGATTAGCCGTCAGGTATTGAGAATGGAGAATTGAGAATGTAGGGGCGGATATCATCCGCCCGTTGGTTACAATGCAATTTACGGTTACCATTTGTAGGGAACGCCGCCCTACAGCCTGACACCTGAGAACAAAAAAGGACGCACAATGAAGTGCGTCCCCGTAAGATATTTACTTTATTTCAAGTCTCTTAGAGACAGGCTGTTCGGGTTTTCTCTTGGGCAGGTCGATGATGAGAATGCCGTTTTTGTATTCGGCGCTGATAGCGTTTTCGTCAACATCGGTGATGTCGAAGCTCCTCTTGAATGAGCCGTATGAACGCTCTCTGCGTATATAATTGCCCTTGCCGTCCTTTTCCTCATTGGTCGTGTTGTGCTCAGCAGAAATGGTCAGATACGAGCCGTTGATATCCAGCTTTATATCCTCTTTCTCGAAGCCGGGCATTTCGGACTCCATGACGTACTTGTCGCCCTCATCCCTGATATCGGTCTTGCAGGAATTCATCTGCATGGTCTTGCCGAAGAAGTTTTTATCTGTATCGCCCCAGAAATCGAATGGGTCATAGCTGTTTCTTGCGAATGGTGAAATACCGTATAACATAATTCATACCTCCAATTTTTAGCCTTTAGCCTTGTATATGTTATTGTATGCTTATTTTCACCGTATATTCCATTGGTATCATCCCTTTTCCTTTTCGTTGATTATATATTAGTCCTCTTTTTTGAAAGAATAATTACGTTTTTGTGACAGGAAAATGAAAATTAGCACTCTCGAGTTGAGAGTGCTAATTCGTTCCGTGTAATTAAAACTTGTAGGGGACGGCGTCCTCGACGTCCCGAATTTAGCTTTTTGAATTGTTGATATGCGGGCGGCGGAACGCCGCCCCTACAAGCTGACGCCAGCTTGACCGCATATCACGCTTCGCTCGTAAACTCGCTTACTCTCTGCGAGACTTTTTCTCTGCTTTCGCACGCCGGCACAAATTCGGGCAATGTTTTGTTCATAATTATATGTTAACCAACGGGCGCACACTGTGCGCCCCTACTGATTTCTACTTACTACTCACTACTTACTACTAACTGCTTACTAAACTCATAAAATAATATCCTCAAACTTCCCCCGAATAGCCTTTACCAGCTCGGCAGGAGATAGGTGTATCTGTGTGCCGATACGTCCGCCGCTTATGTAGAAAAGGGGCAGAGCCTCGGCGGTATTGTGCACCACGGTCATGAACTGCTTTTTCATGCCGATGGGAGTACATCCCCCACGGACATAGCCCGTGACCTTTGTGATATCCTTAACATGGAGAAGCTCCACGGACTTCTCGCCCACGCTTTTTGCGGCTTTTTTCAGGTCAAGCTCCAGCGCCACGGGGAGAAGAAAGCAATAATAGTTACCGCTTTTGCCATGAGCCACGAGGGTCTTGAAGGTCTCATCAAGTGGCTGACCCAGCTTTTCGGCGGTGTGTATGCCGTCGATGAACTCCTCACACTCATAGGTCTGCACAGTGTACTCTATCTTATTTTTATCAAGAAATCGCATTGCATTGGTCTTTAGTTCTTTTCCCATTTTGTTTCTTCCTTTTTAATGTTTCAGCACATTTATTTGTAATCTGTGGAACGCCGAGGGCGGCGTTCCCTACACCACCGCCCCACATTTGTTACAGCGAGCGAAAGCAGAATAAAAGTCTCGCAGAGAGTAAGCGAGTTTACGAGCGAAGCGTGTTTGTGGTCGAGCTGACGCCAGCTCGTGAAAATACGCATCCGCAGTAATTCTGCCTGTACAGGTTATATTCCTTTGAAAGCTGGATGGAATGCTTGTAGCCGTCGTGCTTTTTGAAGTCCGAGAAAAGATAGGGCACTCCGCACTCCTCGGCTATCCTGCCGCCGCACTCATTGATGAAAGTGCAGTCCTTGTGGGGGCTTATGGTCAGGGTGGTGGTGAAGAAGTCACTTCCCAGTTCCTCAGCCTTAGCCGCCGCCATCCGCAGACGGTACTCTATGCACCTCTGACAGCGCTCCCCACGCTCGGGCAGGTCCTCAAGTCCCTTTGCCAGCGCAAAAAATGGCGCAGAGTCGTAGGGTTCTTCTATGATGGGGATGTCAAGTCCAAGCTCCCTCACAAGCCTTTTCAGCTCGTTAAGGCGGAAGTCAAACTCACTTTCGGGGGAAATGTTGGGGTTGCAGAAATACAGCGTTATGCGGAAATGCTCATGGAGAAAAAGCAGGGTATGGCTTGAACAGGGAGCACAGCAGGCGTGCAGGAGAAGTGACGGTTTTTCGCCGCTTTTCTCCAGCTCTGCCATTTTCTCGTCAAGCATCCTGCCATAGTTCGTCTTGTTCATTACTGCTCCTCGAGCTTTTTCAGCGCTTTCAGCTCGTCCTTGTTGACCCTTATCTCAACGTCTTTCAACAGCTTTACCTCGCTCCTGTCGAGAGTTACGGGAACTTCGGATTTTTCGGTCTTTACTCTCAGCTTGCCCGTGATGAGGTTCACGTCCTCCACCTTGCCCTTGTCGCCGTCGGGAGTTACCACAACTGCGCCCATTTTCGGGGTGATCTTCAACAGCTCCTCATAAACATTCTGCTCGTTTTTGAGACAGCACATAAGTCTGCCGCAGGTGCCCGATATCTTCGTAGGATTGAGGGAAAGTCCCTGTTCCTTTGCCATTTTTATAGATACGGGCTGGAAGTCACCCATGTAGCCCTTACAGCAGAATTCTCTGCCGCATATGCCGAGTCCGCCCAGTATCTTCGCCTCGTCACGAACGCCTATCTGACGCAGTTCTATACGGGTTCTGAATACAGACGCAAGGTCTTTTACCAGTTCACGGAAGTCCACACGATTTTCGGCTGTAAAGTAGAAAAGCAGCTTGTTGTTGTCAAAGGTGCACTCAACGTCCACAAGGTTCATTTTCAGCTTTCGTGCGGCTATTTTTTCCTCGCATATCCTGAAAGCGTCCTTTTCACGCAGCTTGTTCTTTTCGAGAGTTTTCATGTCGTTTGCGTCGGCAAGCCTGATTATGGGCTTCAAAGGGGAATTTATCATATTGTCCTCTATCTGCCTGTTAGCTATGACTACCTCTCCGCACTCTATGCCACGTACAGTCTCAACGATGGCACGGTCTCCCACGTTTGCCTTGATATTGCCCGGGGAGAAGTAATATATTTTTCCTACGCTCTTGAAGCGTACTCCTACTATTTCTTTCATTGATTACTCCAATTCATACTATTTCGATCATATCCGCCGCCAAAGCCGCCGATACCAGAGGTATGGTGACATTGCTGTCAATGGCTTTGTTTGCAAGCTCGATCTTATTGTGTATCCGTACTGCCTGATAGGGAGTTATCCTGCCCGAAAGCGCCACAGCGTTCTCACGGCTGCACCCTATGAGCTGTGCATCCTTGTCTCTGCCCAGCACCGCAGCGTCACGCACCAGCTTGTCCAGCATGGAAAGCACGGACTTGACCTCGTTTCTGCCGCTGCCAAGAGCGAAAAGGTTCACATTCAGCATATACTCATCTTTTCTTATTATACTATCAGCGAGCGCTTTTGTCAAATCCACCTGCTTGCGGAGCTCCTCATCACGTATATAGTCGCCGCACATACCGATATTGCCGTGGAAGCATTTCACAGCGCTTTCGGCTTCCTCGGCAGTACAGTCGTCCTCAATGAGCGCCTGTTTTGCTTCATCCTCGGTTACGGTGGATACTCCGAAGCATACACATCTTGATATGATGGTGGGGAGAAAGTCCGTCCGTGACTGACAGGTGAAGATGAAATAAGCGTACTCGGGCGGTTCTTCTATGAGTTTCAGCAGCACGTTCTGTGTACGTGGGTCGATATTCTTGCAGTCGGTGAATATGCAGACCTTTTTTCCGCTGGAGTTGTTAGGCTTGATGTAAGCCTCGTTTATGACGGCACGGGCAGTCTCAACGGAGTATCCGCCCAGTTTGCCTGATTTCGGGGCATAGAGCACATCGGGGTGATAGCCCATCTCCACATTATGGCAGGAGTTGCACTTGCCGCAGGGCTTGCCGTCAACAGGGGCTTCGCACATAAGGGACATGGTGTAATACTTAGCCATGAGCTTTTTGCCGCTGCCCTTTTCTCCGCAGAAAATAACGGACTGGGCAGCCTTGCCGTTTTTTATCATATTTGCTATCGTAGACAGCAGGTATTCATTTCCGTATATTTTTTTCATTTTGCTTTCCTTTTGGGGATTGGGTGTCAGGTGTAGGGGCGGATATTATCCGTCGGTGGGTTCATATTATTTTATAGCAAACGACAAAAATTTTTGACGTTCACTATACATTCCTCTGAATATCACCGTTTGGGATGATATTTTTATTGCGAGCCTCGGTTTTTGAACAGCGCTTGCTTGCGAGAGGATATATATGCCTGTCACAGCGTACCAGTTCGCAGCATTCGGGATATTTCGCAAATATCCGCTGTGCTTTTTCGGATACAACGACTGCTTTGCCTTCCTCGGAACAGAAAATATCGCTTCCGTCCCAACTGTCAAGGGGGAACATATATCCGACATCTCTCCACATACTCTGCGGTTCTTCCTCTATCCATTCGGGGTGGGAATCGTTTCGGTCGGCAGCTTTTGCTCTGCCGTGTATTATCATTGCGTAATAATCGCTGTATTTCGAGCCGTTTTTCAGCTCTATCTCAATGGGGATAAATTCAACACCCGTGACCTCGGCTTCTTCCAGTTCTGTTTTTAGTTTTTCGGATATTAGGCTAAGATAAAAACCGCCACCGTAAATAATATCTCTTTTTAGCGCACGACCACGGGATTGAACGAAGGTTCTCGGCATATTCTGAATATATTTACCTTTATAATAAACGCACGCTTCATTAGTAGGAAAGTTTTCATCTTCATACCCCTTTGGAGCACATTTTATAATAATTTCATTATATTTGAATTTGTAAATGTAAAAATTCTCATGTGACAACATATTTTCGCTTCTTTCGGTGACTTACGGGCGCTCGGAAAGCGCCCCTACAATAGGTTTCATGTTATTTTGAGGGTTATCAGCGGACGCCCAATAGGCGTCCCTACAGTGGGGACAGGTCGATTATTCGGTGATCGACGGGCGGATGATATCCGCCCCTACGACCAGCACCTTGCCAATGCCGTACCGTTTGAACAGCTCAATGCATGAGCGGTCTATGACTTCGCCGCTTGCCGCAATGGGGATGGCAGGAGGGCATGGCACCTTCACAGAAGCGCAGATACGTCCCTCGGCTTCCTCGACGGGTATCTCCTCGGAGGGGGCGAAAGCCGCTTTGGTGATGGTCATTGCCTTTTTCGGCAGAGCAAGGGTCAGCTTGTCGGCGGTGGGCTTGCGCTTTTTTGCCCTTGACACTGCGCTGTCCAGCGCCGCCGTCAGCCTTTCGTAGTCCTCCATGCGGTTCATGGGCGACATTAGAAGTATCAGCAGTGAGCTGTCCGAATATTCACACTCCGCACCGCTCTGCCGCAGATGATGTGCAAGCTCGTTGCCGTTATAGCCGCTTTCAGCCGCCTTTACGGTGATGTGAAAGGGCTCGCCGTCGGCAAATATGAGCCTGTCCGCAAAGTGCGCCCTCAGCCTTTGGATATGCCGTAGATTCTCTGCAATATCGCCGTTTATGCGCTCACAGATATACTTATTGCACAGGTCGAGGCTCGCCATTATCAGGTAAGACGGGCTTGTTGAGCCGAAGAAGCTCATTGCCTGTTTCAGCCGCCCCACGTATTCCTTGCAGGAGGTGTGGAGCATTGCCGCTCCTGTCAGCGCAGGGAGCATTTTGTGGGCGGAGTCACAGCAAAGGTCTGCTCCAAGCTCCATCGGGTGGATATTCTCGGGGAGAAAAGCAAGGTGAGCGCCGTGAGCGTTGTCCACGAGCAGTTTAGCGTCATATTTGTGACACAGCTCGGAAAGTGTGCGTATATCCGCAGTTTTTCCCGTATAATCGGGAGAAGTGATGTAAAGGCAGGCAGGCTTTCCGCATTTTTTCAGCGCCCTTTCCACCTCCTTTGCATCCACCGTCCCCGAGAGGATACCGCCGCTGTAGTCGGGTATCAGCCACACAGGGTCGATACCGAGGAGCGCACAGCCGTTGAGAAAGGCACGGTGCACGTTTCTGACAGCGATCACCTGTCTGCCGTCCTGCTTCATCAAAGCGAGCATAGCCTGAATACAAAGGGTCGAGCCGCCTGCTGAGTAGACAGTCTCGGCAGTGCGGTAGAGCCTTGACATATTTTTCTCGCTCTCGGCGATAATGCCCTCAGCCTCAAAGAGACTGTCCGCCCCTGCTATCTCGGTGATATCGAGGGCGAATGCAGGGGACAAGCTCCCCGAAAGGGAGCGCCCCTTGTGTGCAGGCATATGACAGCGGACGGTGTCGGAGTCCGCATAATTTTTCAAAAAGTCGTATATTGGTGTTTCCATAGCAACCTCATGTAATATAATATCTGAGTATCCGATACATTTTAAGTCTTGCCCTTTTCATAGCGGCGGAGACAGCCTGCGGAGAAATGCCGAGCTGCTTTCCGATGGTGACGATATCAGTCCTCTTGAAATAGTATAACATAATTATTTCCTTTTGTCTCGGTGTAAGCTCATTATTTATAACATTTAACAGTATTTTCCGCAGTTTTCTTGCACCGTCGTCCTCGTCACTTTCCTTGAGTATCGCACGGATGCCCTCGTCAGCCTTGCCTGTGAATGTATCGGAGTATCTTTCACGAATCGGCACGCCGGCTTGACCTCCTTGTGTAGGGATAGAGGGATGTGATTATCTCTCTCATCTGCATATTTTCTTCGTAAAGCAGTTTTATGCGTCGGTCGAGACCAAGCTCGGTAATGCGTGATTCAAAGCCTTTTTTCCTAAGCGAGCTGCGGAGAGCGGTAAGCTCGTGTATCCTTGCCATAGCCATTTCGCAGCTTTTTTCGTAAGATCTTATCAATTCCTTCATTATTCCAAACCTCCTTCGGACGGCGCAGAACTGCCCGATGGCGGGTCATTTCATACGTGCAGAGCCAATACCGTCCTTTTATGCAGGGAGAAAACCGATAGCGATACGAACAAATGTTCTATTCCTTGTGATTTTTATTATAGAACATTTGTTTGTATTTGTCAATAGGTGTGGGATATTTGTTTATTTTTTAATTATTAGTTCGGGTGTAGGGGCGGATATCATCCGCCCGTGGGTCACAATGCGATTTGCGGTTACGGTTTGTAGGGGCTGCCTTTGGCGGCCCTCAAAAAGCAATCATATCAGCGATTTGCATTGTTTATCCGAGCAAACATTATCTAATGGATACACCTTAACTCATACTTACTTCAATTCGGGCTTTTTGCCGTCTGCAAGCCCGTTATCGAGGAATTTGTAATAGATCTGAATACGGCGAGGTGTGCTTTTATCCTTCGGGCGGTCACCGATCACAACATACTCGATCAGGTCTACGCACATTTCCCTTGTCAGCTCAGGAGCATCTGCATACTGTTTCAGACGGCAGATAAATTCCTCAATATCGTCCCTTGCCTTGCTGTCCTGTTCTAATGTGGCAGTAAGGCTTTTTACTTTCTCCGTCAACTCAGCTTCTTCTGCACGAAACTGACCGAGCGTTTCAAGGCACAAGTCCTCCGGCACCTTACCGAGCAGTTTGTCCTGATAGACTTTCCGTGTCATCATCTTCAACTCAGCAAGCCTTGACTGGCACTTTGCAAGCTGCTGACGGGCATCATCAAGGTGCTTTGTACCCTCTGTCTCCTTGCGTCTGAGGAACTCCTGTCGGGCTTCATCTTCATTCTCGATCACATATCTTGCCTTTGCGAGAATATCTGCAAGCACAATTTTCTCGATCTGCTTACGGTTGATATAGTGCGTAGTACAGGTGCTTGCACCACAACGGCTATATGTACCGCAGGCGTAGAAATAATTGACCGAGCCGTCCTTTTTCTTTGCGTGACCGTTCAGCTTCATCTTTGCACCGCAGTCGGGGCAGAACATCATACTGTTCAGCGGCAAAACAATGCCCTTTTTCATGATCTTTCCGTGACTTGCACAGCGGTCAACCTCCTGGCACTTATCCCAAAGCTCCTGAGAAATAATAGGCTCATGGGTGTTCTCTGCAATGACCCACTCGTCCTTGCCACGGCGGACGGACTTGTGGTTTTTGAATGATACGGTTGTAAACTTCTGCTGTGCCAGATGTCCGATATAGATCGGGTTACCGAGGATATTTCTCACCGCCACATGACTCCAGTAATGAAAAGTGTTCTTGTACGGATTTGGCTTTCCCAACCTTTGCGCCCGATAGTCGGACGGAATCGGCACACCGTCGGCATTCAGGATCTTAGCGATCTGTGTCGGCGTGATACCAGTTGCACGAAGCTCAAAGATACGGCGTACCACCTTTGCGGCAGGCTCGTCAATGACGGGAGTATGCTTTTCATCATCGCCCTTGAGATAACCGTAGGCGGCGAATGAAGCGATATATTTTCCCTCTTTGGCATTCTGAGCGAGGACACTGCGCACCTTCTTGGACGTGTTTGCGGCGTGCCATTCATTGAAAAGATTCATGATCGGCATTAAGTCCATTGCCGTACTGTTGCGGTCAAGCGTATCCACATTGTCGCTCAGGGCGATGAAGCGGATATTGAACGAAGGAAAAATGTA
>JAFVBU010000031.1 GCA_017479805.1 Ruminococcus sp. | reverse complement strand
CAGCATACCATGACACTACTCACCATCCACACATACACTTGATAGTATATTCTACTGATCCTAGACAAGGTTATCTGACTCAGCCGGGGATTGAAAAGATAAAATCTGCTTTTGCTAATGATATCTTTGCTGATGAATTGAAAAGCATTTATCAAAAGCAGACGATGAACCGTGATGAGCTTAAGGCTCTTGCAGAAGATCAGATGAAAGACATTAGTGATAACTTTAAATTTAGCGAACTTGACGATCCTGTTCTGCACGGCCTTATTATCAAGCTGAAAAAGCAGCTCGATGAGAGCAGCGGCAAGAAGGTCTACGGGTACCTCAAAAAGCCTGTTAAGCAGACGGTTGATGAGATATTCCTTGAGCTGTCAAAGAACGAACACATCAGAGATTTGTATGATAAGTGGTGTGAATTTGAGAAGGCAAAGTATAGGTTCTATACTTCCAAGGAGATAGAACTGCCTCAATTGATTGATAACAAGGCGTTCAAGCCGGTCAAGAATATGATCATACGGACTGTGCTTGATATGGATCTCTCATCAGCCGAAGGAGGTATCGTCAGGCAGGAGAATGAAACTGAGGAATCTGAAAGCAATCTTTCTGATGATGAAGAAATAGACATCTCCCCCACTGATTTTACCGTTAGTGACAACTCATCTGATTCCGATTCAAAACAGGTGGAGAAGCAGAAAGAACAAGAGGCTCTCGCTAATACAGCGATGAGTCTCTTTCTCAATCTGTGTAATATTATCCGAAATGATTATGCTCAACAGCAGCACAGAATGCGACCTAAAGTTGATAAGAAGCTGATGAGAGTTATTCGCAAGAAGGAAATTGCTATGGGCCTGAATTATGATGATATGGGTATGAAAATGTAATAAACAAAAAGCCGTATTTTCCATTAACAAAAATACGGCTATATTTTTCGCAAAATTCGGAATTCTGTGAAAACCAGTGGTGAGACTGCGCAAATACGATATTTTGCAGCAATTGTTTTTGACGAACGATTTACGTTAGCTCTGACGATAACTTTTATTCATCCCTTTGATGTGTACTAAAATCAGGACTTGTTTTCATTGACTTTCGGATGATTTTGTGGTAAAATATACCCAATCATAAATTTCCGAATTTTGAGAAAGGGGTGAGCCTTTGATCGAGCTTATCAAGCTGAATGATTATCCGGTTCGTGATGTGCTGGGAAAGCTTCTGGCGGACAAGACCACCAAGCGAAGCATCATCTTTGCCACCGACACCTATAACGGATATGACGAGCACACCATAATGACCAAGCAAATGCTTCTCGGTTTCAGCTCATACGAATTACAGCCGAGAGTTTATAAATCCGCCGCCGAGCAGGGTGAACGCACCCGAAAGAAAGCCGAGGTCTTCACGCCGGCGTGGATAGTCAACAAGATGAACAATCACCTCGATGACGAGTGGTTTGGTAGGGAGAACGTGTTCAACACCGAGAATGGCTTAACGTGGGTGACGAACAATGAACGAATAGCCTTTCCCGAGGGCAGTGATTGGAAAGCATATGTTGATTCAAGGCGACTGGAGATCACCTGCGGTGAGGCGCCCTACATAGTTTCACGGTATGACAGCACCACCGGCGAGCTTATCCCCACCGGGGAGCGCATCGGGCTTTTTGACAGGAAGATGCGGGTGGTGAACGAGAATGCCGCCGACGGCGAGGAATGGCTCAAATGGTCGCTGCGGGCGCTGCAAAGCGTTTACGGCTATGAGTTTCAGGGGGACAACCTGCTGATTGCAAGGATAAATCTGCTGAACAGCTGGTGCGACTACTATGAAGCCCGGTTCGGGCAGCAGGCCGACAAGCGGCTGCTGGAAAAGGCGGCGAACATCATCGCCTGGAACCTGTGGCAGATGAACGGGATAAATGACAGCCTGCCCTATCAGGGGGTAACGGAGCAGTTCGAGCAGATGACCTTTTTCGAGATAGACGAGCCGGAGCAGCCCAGCGAGTCCGACTGTCGGGTGTTCGATTGGCGAAAGGATAATTCGCTGTATTTTAAGACCATAAAGAAAAGAGGTAAGGGTATGAAATTTGATTATGTGATCGGAAATCCGCCGTATCAGGACGTTACAGATAGTGATAGCACAAGAATGCCACCTATCTATAATTTTTTCATGGATGCAGCTTATTCAATATCGGACCGTGTTGAACTTATTACGCCTGCAAGATTTCTCTTTGACGCTGGTTATACACCCAAAGATTGGAATTTAATGATGTTGAATGATGAGCATTTCAAGGTGTTGTTTTACGAGCCAGATAGCAGCCAGGTTTTTAAAAACACCGATATAAAAGGTGGTGTTGCAGTTACATATAGAGATGCTAACAAGGCATTTGGCGCAATTGGAACATTTACAAAATTCCCCGAACTAAATCTTATTTTGAAAAAAGTTAAGGATTCATGTTCAGAATTTCTAGACTTAGTAATATCATCGCCTTTAAGTTTTCAACTGACAGATGCTATGAAAAAAGATCATCCGAACTTAGTTGACCGTTTGAGATCGAGTGCATTTACAAATCTATCTGAAATATTCTATGAAAAAAAGCCCCAAGATCAGTATGAGTATATTTCTATGATTGGGTTGCTTAATGGAAAAAGAGTATACAGATATATCAGAAAAGACTATATTAAGGATTCGTCAGGAACATTGAACAAATACTGCTTATTACTACCAAAAGCAAACGGGGCAGGCTCATTTGGAGAAACTCTTTCTCCTGCGGCTATTTCAAAACCAAACGAGGGTTATACGCAAACATTCATAGCAATAGGGAAATTCGATGAAATAAAACCGGCTGAAAATGTTGAAAAATACATTAAGACAAAATTTGCACGTTCAATGTTAGGCGTATTGAAAATAACTCAGGATTGTCCTGCGCCTAAATGGAAATACGTCCCCCTCCAAGACTTCACTCCCGCCAGCGACATCGATTGGAGCAAGTCCGTTGCCGAAATCGACAGGCAGCTCTATGCAAAATACGGTCTGTCCCAGGAAGAGATCGACTTTATCGAGACCCATGTAAAGGAGATGGAATAAATGCAAGCTATCAAGCTACAGACAGCCAGGTCAGCCATGCCACGGTGCTACTGCTATTCCACCCCTACCGTGCCCGATAATGCGGGCTGGGTCAAGATTGGCTACACCGAGCAGGACGATGTGGAGGACCGCATCAAGCAGCAGCTGGGCACCGCACATATCCCCCATAAGACCGAATGGTCAGATGTGGCGGTGTTTGCCGACGGGCGTACATATTTCCGTGACAGCGACTTCCATGCCTATCTTCAAAAGCAGGGCGTTGAGCGCATGAAGCCATTTGAGGGCGACACAAAGGCTCCCGAATGGTTCAGGATAAGCGGAGACGAGTCATTTTTCAAGTACACACAGTTCCGCCGTGACAAGGACATTCTGAAAGCCCTCGGCACAGTGGATTATACTCTCCGTGACGAGCAGGCAGACGCAGTCAGCGATACATATACATATTTCACCGAGACACAGAACGGCGAGTTCCTCTGGAACGCTAAGCCACGCTTCGGCAAGACACTTGCGGCTTATGACCTGTGCAAGCGCCTTAAAGCCGCCGCAGGAGATAACGCCTGCAATGTCCTTATAGTCACCAATCGTCCAGCAATAGCAAATTCATGGTACGATGACTATGTGAAATTCATGGGAGAAAAGTCGGGCTTCAAGTTCGTTAGCGAGGTTTCTGCACTAAAAGGCAAACCATATGTCATAACTCGGCAGCAGTTTGTTGAAAGCCTTGACGATACTGTCGGCGGATGCATTGAATTTGTAAGTTTGCAGGACTTGAAAGGCTCTATCCATTTCGGAGGTCAGTTTAACAAGCTCTCCGAGGTCAAGCAGATGAAATGGACTTTGCTCATCATTGACGAGGCTCACGAAGGCGTTGACACCACCAAAACCGACATTGCATTCACCCAGATCAAGCGTGAACACACACTTCATTTGTCAGGCACACCTTTCAAGGCTCTTGCCAATGACAAGTTCCCCGACAATGCCATCTACAACTGGACCTATGCCGACGAGCAGAAGGCAAAGCGTGATTGGGACTATGCTAACGGCTCTAATCCCTATGAGAATCTGCCAAAACTCAATATGTTCACCTATCAGATGAGTGAGATAATTCACGATGAGCTGAAACAGGGTATCGAGATTGAGGGCGAGACCGAGGAGTACGCATTCGACCTGAATCTGTTCTTCTCCACAAAGGCAAACGGCGAGTTTGTCTATGACTCCAGCGTGGACAAGTTCCTTGATGCACTCACTACCCTTGAAAAGTACCCGTTCTCCACCCCGGAGCTTCGGGCAGAGCTAAAGCACACCTTCTGGCTCCTGGACAGAGTTGACAGCGCAAAGGCTCTTGCCAAGAAGCTGAAGAACCACACAGTTTTCAAGGACTACGCAATTGTTCTTGCCGCAGGTGACGGCAGGCTCTCCGATGACGAGGAGACTAAAAAGAGCTTCGACAAAGTCCGTGAGGCAATAGACAACAACGAACGCACCATAACCCTTTCCGTGGGACAGCTCACAACAGGAATAACTATCCCCGAGTGGTCGGCAGTGCTGATGCTGTCCAATATCAAAAGCCCGGCGCTGTATATGCAGGCGGCCTTCCGCAGTCAGAACCCCTGGCGCTACACCGAGGACGGTCAGCTTTATGTGAAGCAGAATGCTTATGTGTTCGACTTTGACCCCGCAAGAACGCTCATCATCTTTGAAGAGTTTGCCAACGACCTTATAAGCGGCACCTCAGGCGGCAAGGGCGACAGCGACCAACGCAAGCAGAATGTCAGAGAGCTGCTTAACTTCTTCCCGGTCATCGGTGAGGACGAAGACGGTGAGATGATCGAGCTGGACGCTGAAAAGGTTCTGTCCATTCCGAGAAAGATACGCTCAGTGGAGGTAGTCCGCAGGGGCTTTATGAGCAATTTCCTGTTCCAGAATATCGCCAATATCTTCTCCGCACCACCCGAAGTTATTGAGATAATCCAGTCACTGCCCAACGCCCCAGAGGGTGACCTTGCCGGGGAGATCGAAGAAAAGGGCAAGGATATCCCCTTTGATGATGAAGGCGAGGTTAAGCTGCCCGATGAGTACGTTATCGGTCAGGCACAGGGTGT
>JAFVBU010000030.1 GCA_017479805.1 Ruminococcus sp. | reverse complement strand
GTATTTGCTGAATAGTTTCACAAACTACCAAACCTACACCCTCCCCGCAACAGGAGGAGGGTGGATCGTTCCGTATATGCTCGTCGGAATGGTATTTATCTCGGGGGCTTCGGTGCTCCTGATACGAAGCAGACGCAGGGAGGAGGACTGACCTTCTCCACGCCGTCTGAGAAAAATATATAATGACAGGTGAAGAATTATGAAAAAATCATTTAAGAGAATGACAGCCCTGCTTATGACTGCTGCTCTTGCCGGTTCGGCTTCTTTGATGGCTATGTCTGCGGCGGCGGATACAACAACATATTCTATAACCGTAAGTGATTATACAGCACATGAATATGAAGTATATCAGATCTTTAAAGGCGATTTAAGTGCTGATGGTACAACTTTATCAAATATCAAGTGGGGCAATGGTATTACATCGGCTGATCTGGGTGATGCGAGTAACTATGCTGCAAGTATTACAGCAGAAAATGCACCTACTATAGCTGAGACTTTAGCAGGAAAACTTAACGCATATAATAAAAAGGTTGTAGGAAAAGGAGCAGGAGATGAAGGAGCCAACACCGAATCACTCACCGGACTTGAACCTGGTTATTACCTTGTAAAGGATATTACAGATTTATCAGGACAGAATGACGCAAATAGCAGATATATTCTGAAAGTTATTAAAAACGAGACAATAACTGCTAAAAAGGATGTTCCGTCATTAACTAAGAATATAGTAGAAAACAGCAATAAGTATAATACTACTTCTGCAAGTATTGGCGATACAATCCATTATCAGCTTGATACAGCCGTACCTGACACTACAGGTTATAACAAGTATTTCTTTATTGTTAATGATACAATGGAGAAAGGCTTGACTTTCAAAGCAGACTCTGTTTCAATAAAAACGGATGAAAAAAGTCTTGTAAAAGATACCGATTATACTGTTGAAAGTTCAACCGATTCTAATGGTGTTACATCTATTGAAATAGTATTTAAAAGTTTTATAAACAACAAATCATTTATTGAGGATGCCGCCGGAACATACTATAAACTTCCTGACGGAACATATACATCAAGCGGTACTGCTCCTGAGGGTGCAACGAAGTATAAGAAAAATAGTATTGAAATCAAGTATGACGCAGTTCTTAATGAAAAAGCAGAATTATACACCGATTCCAATGACAATACTGCAAAATTAACTTTCTCAAATAATCCTAATCATGAATATAAAGGAATTCCTGAGGAGGGTGACAATCCGGGAAATCCTGATAAACCCGGTACATCAGATGAAAGTGTAATGGGCGAAACACCTGAGAGTAAGACAGAAACATATACAACTGCTATCAGAATTATGAAAGTTGATGGAGAAAGTAAAGCTCTTACAGGTGCAGGATTTACAATTACCGGCAATGGTGTTAAAACAGTTCTTGTGATGAAAGACACATTTACTAAAGATGAAAGTGCTGATCCCGCATACTACAAACTTAAAGACGGCACATATACTACAACAGCTTCTACGGAAGAAACAATTAATAAATATGAATCAAATGAAAAATATAAAAAGGAAGTTACATCGCAGGAAATTACAAAAAATGATTCAACAAATGTTACCGGAACAGTAGACGATGAGGGCTATCTTGTGTTTGCAGGTCTTGGAAGTGGTACATATACAATTGAAGAAACAACCGTTCCTGATGGCTATAATAAAGCACCAAATAAAACTGTAACAATCAGCGATAATCACGCAACTAAGGCAGCTGCTGTAGATTTTTCATTTACAAGTAGTGATGCTGAATTTGACAATGGAGCAAAGGTATTCAAAGTTAAGATAGAAAACAACAAAGGCGTAACCCTCCCCACCACCGGTAGCATTGGCTCTATCATTTTCTACACAGTAGGTACTCTCCTTATCGCAGGCGGTACTGTTCTTCTCATTACTAAAAAGAGAATGAGCATCAAGGAAAAATAAAACTTCATAAAACGCATATCTTCGGCAGGGGGCGGCTCGTCCGTCCCCGCTGAACGGTATTGCATCAGGGAGAATCCAATGAAAAAACATCTTCTCAGCATTATTATCATAACTATGTTCATCGTTGGCTTCTCCGTGCTGCTCTACCCGTCCATCAGCTCCTATATCAACGAAAAACACGCCTCCCATGTCATTTCTTCCTATAACGACCAACTCAGCGCCGTTTCCGATGACAAGCTGGAGCACTTTTTCACCGAGGCTGAGGACTATAACCAAAGGCTCTGCGATACCCCGTCCTCTTTCTATATCCCCGACCTCGTCAAAGGCTATGATGAGGCTCTCGATATAACAGGCACGGGTATCATGGGCTATATCGACATCGACAAGCTCAACACCGAGCTCCCCATTTACCACGGTGTCGCTCAGGAAGTCCTGCAAATTGGCGTTGGTCATCTCCCCGGAACTACTCTCCCTGTGGGCGGTGATTCTACTCACTGTGTCCTCTCGGGTCACAGAGGTCTGCCCAGCGCCAAGCTGTTCACCGACCTCAATAAAATGGAGATTGGCGACAGGTTCAGGATAACCGTTCTCAACCGTGTCCTCACCTATGAGGTGGATCAGATCAAGGTGGTGCTCCCCACGGAGACAAGCGACCTGCAAACCGTCAAGGGCAAGGACTACTGCACTCTCCTGACCTGCACTCCCTACGGTATCAATACCCACCGCCTGCTTGTGCGTGGAGTGCGTGTGGAGGACGGCGAAACTGTTCAGAAAGCAGGCATATTCGTTAAAAATGAAGCATTCAGGATAGATCCGCTTATTGTAATGCCTATAACAGCCATTCCACTGCTTATTATTGCGCTGGTATTGGTATTCATCCACGACAGAAAGAGCAGGTCTGACAAATAGCAAGAAAGCAAGGTGATGTGATTGAATAAAAGAATATTCAGCAGACTGCTGGGGCTTATATTCGTTTTCTTCATTACTGCCGCTGTTCTGCCCGATAAAGTCCTCGCTCAGTCCGACAAGGAGCTTTGCATTATCTGCGAGGAGGGCAGCACTCAGGTCGAGGGAATGCGCTGGAGGCTTTACAAGGTTGGTGAACGCCGTGACGGGGAATTCGTCCTCACAGACAGGTTCGCCACCTATCCCGTCAGCATGAAAGGGCTTACCGAGGACAACATCCGTGAGACCGCACAGGCGCTGGAGAGCTTTGTTATCGGTGACCAGCCTGATATAACAGCCGAAGCCTACACCGACGCAAACGGCACAGTAAGATTCCCCGACCTTGACACAGGCATATATCTTGCGCTTTCGTCCAAGATAAAAAAGGATGCCTACACATACAGCGCAGTTCCGCTTTTAGCCGAGATAAAGGAGGGCGCTGAGACTATCTTCCCGAAGGTCTACAGCAATGCCACTCTTTCCAGCGAGGTTCGGTCGTTCACAGTGAAAAAGGTCTGGGTAGACGACGACAACTCTTATGTCAGCCGTCCCGTAAACGTTACCGTTGACCTTTTCAAGGACGGCGAAAGGGAGGATACAGTCACTCTCGGCAACAGCAACGACTGGGAATACACGTGGACTACCCTTGACATCGACGCTGATTGGCGAGTGGTGGAGAGGAACATCCCGAGGAAGTATTCGGTGCTGGTGGACTACAATTCAAAGCAGTTCCTCATCAAGAATTCCTACGACCCGACAATGATAATCGATGGCGGCGAGTATGTTGTATCGACTACCACTACTACAGTCACCGATGATTCTTACAATAGTATAACCACTACAACTACCACAAGCAAGGGCGATTCCGAGAGCGGCACTACAACTCCTACCACGGACGACAGTGCTGCTTATACTGATTCAACGACTTCTGTAACTACTGAACAGCATGGAACTACGGTTGTTACTACTACTTCGGGAACGGGTTCATCGGATAGTAAGGAGAAACTGCCGCAGACGGGGCAGTTATGGTGGCCTGTGTTTCCGTTGATTATTGGGGGATTGTTGATGTTGATTTTGGGATTTGCGATAAAGCCGAGAAAAGAATAAAAACAAAACAAAAATAAAAAAGCGGCGCAGCCGCACTATACCAGAGTCAAGGGAGGTGTAGACCTCCCTTGCGGAGGGTGAACGAGGGTGACTCCCTACAGTGTAGGGAGATGTCAGCAATGCTGACAGTGGGTCGTCGCTCCTGTTAGGAGGCAGAGCCTCCCTAACAAAGCAGTAAGACGGGCGCAGCCACGTCTTACGGACGGTACATAAGAAATAACGGTCAAGCCAATGGGAGTAACCTCCACTATCATCGGCTTGACCGTTAGTTGCATTTTCACGTCCGCAAAGCATAGCTGCGCTTGCTTTGCTGCTTTGTTAGGCGGGCGCTGCCCGCCGCGCTCACCGCCCGCAAGGGAGATAACATCCCCCGTGACCCCGGGATATTGCGGCTTCGCCGCTTTTTTATTTATTTTAGTTCCCCATGCTTCTCATAATCCGCCACTTTAACTATCTCATTCCCCTTACCAACAAATACCACCCTCGGTCTATGCTCCACAGCTTCCTCAGGTGTCATATTCGCATAAGCCATAATTATAACAAAATCGCCCCTCTGTCCCGAACGTGCCGCTGCTCCGTTAAGGCATATCACTCCGCTTCCGCGCTGACCTGCAATAACATAAGTCTCAATACGGCTTCCGCTGTTGACATTGACAATATGCACCCTCTCATATTCAAACAGTCCTGCGGCTTCCATAAGCTCCTCGTCAATGGTCACGCTTCCCACGTAGTTCAGCTCGGCTTCAGTGACAACAGCACGGTGTATCTTGCTTTTGAGCATTGAAATTTCCATTGCCGCCTCCTTATACGTCCTCAGTGAAGAAATTGTCGATAAGACGGGTCTTGCCGATATACACAGCCATTGCACAAAGAGCAGGGCGGTCAAGAGCAGTTATCTGCTGCATGGTCGCACAGTCAACTATTTTTACATAGTCGATACGTGCCAGCGGTTCGGCTTCGATATGAGACTTCATCGCCTTGATGATCGCCGAGCAGTCCTTTTCGCCGTTCTTCACCATGTCCATGCCCAGCTTCACAGCCTGAGACAGCACAAGAGCGGCTTTTCTCTCGTCGGCATTGAGGTAGGTGTTGCGTGAACTCTTTGCCAGTCCGTCGGCTTCACGGATAATGGGACAGCCGATTATCTCGATGTCCATATTCAGATCGTCCGCCATATGACGGATGACAGCAAGCTGCTGAGCGTCCTTTTTGCCGAAATATGCACGGTCGGGCTGAACGATGTTGAACAGCTTCGACACAACGGTGCACACACCTCTGAAATGAACAGGGCGGCTCAAACCGCAAAGCTCCTCGGTGAGAACGGTCATATCAACGAATGAGGAGAAGCCCTCATGGTACATTTCCGACGGCTCGGGGTGGAAAATGATATCGCCGCCATGCGCTTCAACGAGAGCGGAATCATGGTCGATATCACGGGGATAGCTTTCAAGGTCCTCCGTCGGACCAAACTGCATGGGGTTCACGAAATCGGAAACAACAGTCCTGTCATTATCACGGCAGGAAGTGTCGATAAGGCTTGCATGACCCTCGTGGAGATAGCCCATAGTCGGCACAAGACCCACGGTCAGCCCCTGCTTTCTCCATTCCTTTACCTGTGCACGTACTTCATCGATAGTATTTATTATTCTCATATTTCAACACTCCTCCATCAGTTCATTGACCACATTTTCATCAACGGAATAAGTATGCTCCGCCGCAGGGAAAGCCCCCGACTTTGTCTCGCTGATGTACTCGCTGATACCCTGACGCATGAGCGCACCGACCTCAGCAAAGCGCTTCACGAATTTCGGGGTATGACCTGTTGTAAGTCCCAGCATATCCTGATACACCAGCACCTGACCGTCACAGCCGTTTCCCGCACCTATACCGATGGTGGGGATGAACAGCTTTTTTGTGATGATCTCAGCGATCTGAGCAGGAATGCCCTCAAGGACTACAGCACAAGCGCCTGCCTCCTGAATGAGCAGAGCGTCCTCGATGAGCTTCTTTGCCTTGCCGAGACTTTTTCCCTGTACCTTGAAGCCGCCGAAAACGTTGACCGACTGTGGAGTAAGTCCGAGGTGAGCAACAACGGGGATGGACGCATTCACGATAGCCTTTATCTGAGCGCAGACCTCAGCGCCGCCCTCCAGCTTTACAGCGTTAGCACCGCCCTCTTTGATGAGCCTGCCTGCGTTGATAACAGCATCCTCCACGCTGACCTGATAGGACATAAACGGCATATCAGCGACCACAAAGGCATTTTCAGCGCCACGTGAAACAGCGGCGGTATGGTGCACCATATCGTCCATAGTCACAGGGAGAGTATTCTCATAGCCCAGCATGACCATACCGAGGGAGTCGCCGATGAGGATGGAGTTCACACCGCACTCGTCCATTATCCTTGCTGTCGTGTAGTCGTAAGCAGTAAGCATCGTGATCTTGTCACCTGATTGCTTCTGCCCGAGAAGTGTCGAAACAGTGTTTTTCATATTCAATTTTCTCCTTAAAAGATGTTACCTTTCCCGATGGGGATAAGATACAATAGGTATTATAGCACGTTTTTTTCTGAAAATCAAGAGGGGTGATGGTGAATTGAGAATGGTGGGATGGTGATGAATTGAGAATGGAGAATTGAGAATTGAGAATGTAGGGGCGGCGTTCCGCCGCCCGTTGGTAAATGAACAAATAAGAGTGCCGTACACATAAAATATCTTGAAATAAAATGTATGGGCGCACATTGTGCGCCCGTTGGTTTTGTGTTTATTCGTCGGCTGGGGAGGGGGAGTTGCATCGGCTGAACGTTATTTCTTATGGAACGTCCGTCAGTCCTCGCTTTGCTGGACTGACTGCTTTGTTAGGAGGGCTCTGCCCTCCTCGCTCACCTCCCGCCGGAGAGGTCTACACTTCCTAACAGGAACGACGACCCTCTGTCAGCTACGCTGACATCTCCCTACACTGTAGGGAGTCACCCTGGACTCTGGTGTAGTGCGGCTTCGCCGCTTTTTTCTTTTATTTAACGCTCTCCGCACTTTCCTTCGCATACTCCGTCAATACCTTAGAAGCATCCGCCGCAGTGATCCTTCCGCTGAAATCCACATCCGCAAGAACACTGTCTATCTCAGTTTCTGCTCCGACAGCGGCTTTAGCATAAGCTGTCAGTATATCCGTAGCATCTCTGCCGTCAACTATACCGTCGCTGTTCACGTCGCCCATTTTTTCCTCGCAGGCAGGCAGATAGTCCCACTGGAAGCTGTGCATTGCTGAGGGCATGGTGAGCTTCCATTCGGAGTGGTCTTTATCAAAGGTTATCTGGTCGTCAGTACGCAAAAACCAGTCGTAGATAATGGTGTCCATATCGTCCCATGTGGGGTCAACGTGGAAATAATGACCGCCGATCTCGGCAATGACCCACGCATGATCGTTGTTTGAAACGTAGCATGAATTTATACCTGCCTCGTGAAGCAGAAGATTCATTGCACGTGCATAGCCGTCGCAGACAGAGGATTCATTGAGGAAAACAGAAGCGTCGTTGTGATTCTTCGGGAGAGCGGTATTTTCGGTGTCATAGTACACCATATCGCACAGCTTGTCGTGAAGCGCTTTCAGCTTCTGCATATCGTTCATATCATCGGTGACAGTCTCGCTGACTGTTTTCTTCACACGGTAGTCAACGTATTTGTTGACGATGCCGTTATTTTCCGACGCATAGAAGTTCTTCTCGATAAAGTCCTTGTATTCGGCTTTTGGCGAGCCGTCACTGTTGAAAGGGGTCTCGCCGTTGATGGTTTCAAGATTGGTACAGCCCTTGAAAACCTGAGCGTTGAGGTCGAGAGTTGGGTCAATATTGATATTTTTCAGAGCCGAACAGCCCATGAATACACTTTTGCCAAGCTGAGATGTACCTCTGAAAGTGATATCGGTCAGCGATACACAGTCGTTGAAAGCGTACTCGTCCACCTTTACACCGTCTGGGAAAGATATATCGGACAGCTTCCTGCATTTATTGAATGCACTCTCCTCGATAGTGACCTTGCCGTCGGGGAAGTCCAGATTCTGCACATTGCTGTATGCAAAGGAGGTGTCCTCGATATACAGCTTCTTGCAGGACTTCGGGAAAATCACCGTTTTCAGCAGTGGATTGTCATAGAATGAATAGCATCCGAGCCTTATTTCGGAATCTTCGCCGTTGAAAGTGACGGAACGCAGTTTTGGTGAGCTTGAAAAGCAGGCTGTGCAAAGGTCTACCGAGCCGGGAAATGACAGCTCCTTTATTTGCGAAAGAGGGATACCGGGGGAGGTGATGGTAATATCGTTGCTGAAAACTCTCAGCTCCTCGACGTCTTCCTTGCTCGCATAAGTTGGAGTGAGCATTGTTTCGTTCTTGCCCACGGTGATAACGGGTATACCGTAAGGCGGTTCAGCACCGATATCGACTGTTACGGGCAGTCCCATGAACTCTGTGGGAGCGTCGCCCTCAAGGTCGGGAGCGTATATGAGAGTGGCGGTATCGGGTGTACCGTCGTGATTGAGCTGAAAGATGTAGCACCACATATGCTCGGGGTCATAGATAAAATATTTATTTGCATAATACATATCGTAGATACATCTTACAGTATGCTCCTTTGGAAGCTCGACTTTTGCCTTTTCGGATACAGCATCCTCCGCTATATAATAATTTACTTTGGGGAACTCGATTTCTTCGAGGGAGTCCATACCTCTGAAAGCCTCGGGCGGTATCATTTTCAAATTAGCAGGAAGCCGTATCTTTTTCACTCTCTGACAAGCATCATAAGTGAGGAACTCGATGTTCTTTATGGTATCGGGGAGCGAAATGCTGTAGGTGGAGTAGCAGGCGCTGAAAGCACCGCTACGCACCATTTCTACGGGGAATCCGCCGACAGTCTCGGGGATAACTATATTTTTCCTGTCCGTGACGAAAGAGCAGTAGAGGCAGACAGCGTCGGGTTCATCCGAGAAATAATCATAGTCAAAGCTGTATGAATCGCCGTATTTGTCCTGAATTGATAGGTGTTCCGAAGGAGTTACCCAGCCGTCCTCAAAGTGCTTTATATTGGGCGGAATGAAAAGCTCGGCGTAGGAGTAATTATAGTAAGAGCCGTATTGGTTGAATTCAATAGGACCTTTTACGCTGACAACGGGAAGCCCATCTATTTCGTTGGGCAAATGGATATAGGTATCATTTCCGATATACTTGCCAAGCTCGATACAAGGAGTATCGCAGATACCCTCATAGCTGTCAAGAACGGTATACTCCCATTCATCGGCAGAGGTATAATATTCATAGTCCCAATTGTATAAGTCCTCATCGTTATTATCATCGGTGACCACATCGGCAGATACGGTCCGGAAAGCGCTGAACGGGCTGAGCAAAAGTGCAGAAGCGGTCAGCAGGGAGAAAGCTGTTTTTCTTTTTTTCATAATATATCACCTGTTTTATCATCCTTGCAGCAAGACATAGCCTTGTTACATTTCTATAGTTCTATAACCATATTATAATATATTTTTATAAAAAAATCAAGGCATTTTTTTGAGGTGTCAGATATCAGGTGTCAGGTTGTAGGGGCGCACATCGTGCGCCCGTGGAAATGGAGAATTGAGAATGTAGGGGCGTCGTTCCCTACAAAGAAAAACTCCTGATGGAATCAGGAGCTCAGAGTGTCAAAAAACCTATTGTGGAACGCCGAGAGCGGCGTTCCCTACAAAATAATTTACGTAGAATAGCCGAATTGTAGGGGCGCATGACCTGCGCCCGTGCTGTTTCTTACATAAAAACGGACTTTTTCGACAGGCTGAACTCCTGATGGAATCAGGAGCTTTTGGGAATAAATATAGTTTAGCGTAAGGACAGCTTTTTCTGCCTGAAAGAGATGGCCATAGTGATAACTGCCCTTACACCGTTGGGAAGGTTTGTCATAAACTTACGTCGAGCGAAAGCAGACTCCCCGACTCGCAGAGACTGAACGGGCTTGCGAGTGGGAGCGTGATTTTGACCGAGCTGACGTCAGCTCGTTTATTCCGGGAGCTTGCTGATGAGGTTCAGCATATATTTCTGGATAGTCAGTGCGTCAAGGTTTGTGATACCGTTTCCGTTGCCGTTAACGTCACCGTTTGCCGAGCCCTGCGCTGTGATATGTGTTTCATCGCTGCCGCTAAGTCCGAACTTGGATGGGTTAGCGATGGACTGCATGATGAGTACAGCGTCTGCGATAGAAACTGTACCGTCGCAGTTAGCATCGCCTGCAAGTGTTACACTCGGAGTATTCTGTGAAGATGTTGTTGTTGTGCTCTCCTGTGAGGATGTGGAGGATGTCTCTGTAACAGTTGTGGTCGATTCTGTTGAAGTCTCGGATGATGATGAAGTTGAAGAAGTTGTAGTCTCGGTCGTTGTGGTAGTTGTTTCGGAAGTAGTTGTTGTTGTGGTGGTAGTCTCAGTTGTGGTAGTGGTTGTTGTTGTCTCAGGCTCGTCATTCTTTGCGCCTGCGGACTTGTCTGTAAGAGAGAGGAGATATGTGAGAGGAGAGTTCCAGTAAATGGTTATCTCATTTGTGGAATAGCTCTCGGAGTTGTCAATGTAGCACTTTGCAGCAGGGAGACCGTTGCAGTAAGCCTTAGCAGCGCTGTCCTCAAGGCTCTGGTTTACGCCGCCTGCCAGCATACCCTTCATAGCGTGACCAACTGCCATTGACGGACGGTGGTGGGGATTCTCGGGAGATACTGTGCCGTAGCCTGATACGAAGCAGGTAGCAACAGGGTTAACACCGAGGAGGTAGTTGAGCTGCTCCTGTGCAGCCTTGCTGTAGGAATCGTTTCCTGTTAGCTGCTGAGCAAGACCGCAGATTATACCTGCGTTTGCGATAGTCATATTGCTGCCCCAGTCGTACTTAGTAAGAGCAGAGCCGTATGGCGAAGAAGAAGCGTTTCCTGCCAGCTTGTCAGCCTGCTTGATAACAGCGTCCTTAGCGTTTGTGTATACAGATGAAGCCTTGTCTGCGCCGTTCATTGTAAGGATAGCGATGTTGCCGTAGTCGCCGACAGTTGACCAGTCAAGACCTGTTTTTGCCTGACTTGCAGAAGCAAGGTACTTTTCGTCCTTTGTAGCACGGTACATCTGAACAGCAGCCCAGTAACTCTCGTCCTTGTCGGTCATATCGCCGTATTCGCCTGTAACGATATCCTCGGGATTCTTGAACAGGAAGTTGGGGTTAGCTTCAAGCCATGCCCATGACTTGTTTGCAGCGTCCATGCACTTCTTAGCAAAGTCCTTGTCGTACTTCTCGTAGAACTCGGCAGCAAGAGCCATTGAAGCGCAGAAGTCAGCAGTAGCAGTTGAGCTTACGGGGGTAACGATGAGCTCGGCTGTCTCGGCAGTAGGCATAACGTATGCAGGGAATGAAGCGCATGAAACCTTGTGATAAGCACCGCCGTCGGGAGCCTGCATTTTCAGCATCCACTCCAGCTCGAATCTTGCTTCATCGAGGATATCGGGAGTGCCGTTCCCACTTTCGGGGATACCGATGCTGTCGCTGTAAAGCTCGGGAGCAGCCTGATAAGCGTAGAGGAGGTCTGCAACAGCCTTTGCAGCAGGTACTACATATCTGCCGTAGTCGCCTGCATCGTGCCAGCCGCCGCTGACATCGATCTTGTTGTTTGTGCCGTAAACTGTAGCCATATCCGTATGGCAGGCAGCGTGACCGAATTCGCTGTCCTCGACCTTTACGCCGCAGCGCTGGAGGTAGAGCATTCTCACGCTGTCATCTATGAGGTTGGTGTATACCTTGTCGCCGATCTCGAATGTATATGAGTTATCCAGTCCGTCGCAGGAAATGTAGTACTTGCCTGCTTCGGTAACGGATGAGAAATCGCCTGTGTAGTTGGTCTCGCCTGCACTTGCATTGTCTTTCTTGTTTTCCAGCTTGCCCGTGAATACCTTTTCCTTTGTGTCGGCATTTACGACTGAGAATTCTGTCTGATCTGTAACATCACGGAATACAGCAGTCTTTATGCCCTCGGGTCTGTAGCCCACCTGATTGATATTGATGGACGGAGCATAGGGACGGTTTGAGTTGTAGTCCACCTTGCTGTCATCGACCAGTTCAAGAGAAACGTTGTCGATGAAGATAGTGTGCTCGGGAAGCTCGCCCTCATACTTTTCCTGTATGCCGCAGTTGAATACCAGCTTAGCCATGATATCTGTTTCGTCATCCATAGTGAACTCATAGTCAACTGTCTGAGGCTCGGAGGTAAGAGAGATGCCCTTCCATGTGTATGCTCTGTAGTCACCGCCGTTCATCTGTATCATTCCCTCAATGAAGCGGTCTGTGGTACACGAGATATCGTACTTCAAGCGGTATACACCGTTCTGATAAAGGGGAACGATATCGTAGAATACCTGTACAGCGTAGTTTAACTTACCAACGTTTGATACAGTAAGAGCGAGCTTTCCGTCCTTAGTGCCGAGTGAACATTTGCCGCCGCTCTCCTTGTAAGTGCCCCATCCGGAAGTGCCGCTCTCGAATGTGGAGTTGGAGATAAGATTTGTGGCTGCGTTAGCTGTCATAGAAACGACAGGCATAGCGGATGCCATTACGGTGCAGGCAGCAAGAACTGCTGCACAGCGTTTTAATGTGTGCTTTTTCATAATTTTTCCCTCTCGATCTGTGGAACGTAATTTGGCTTTTTATGTTTATTCCACGTTTTCTGATATTCATTCTATCAGAGAAGGATAAAATAATCAATAACAGAATGTGCTTGTTAAATAACCTTTTGATTCAATATTCTGTATTCTGAGGGAGTGATACCGT
This sequence comes from Ruminococcus sp., assembly GCA_017479805.1. Lineage (GTDB taxonomy): Bacteria > Bacillota > Clostridia > Oscillospirales > Ruminococcaceae > Ruminococcus. The sequence continues at coordinate 4,682 of JAFVBU010000030.1, read as the reverse complement.
TTTTGCTCTTGAAGCGCCTGTTGAAGTGAACGTATGTCCTGTAGCCGCACATAACAGCAATATCGTCGATGGAAAGGGTAGTGGTGGTCAGAAGCATTTCCGCATAGGTTATCCTGCTGTTGTTCAGATCCTCGATAAAGGTCACGCCGAACTGCTTTTTGTAGGCACGCTGAAAAGATGAACGGCTCATCCTGACCTCATGGGCAGTACCGTCAACATTCCGCTGTTCAAAGGGCTTGCTGTAAATTTTATTGCGGATGGTGGAGAGCATATCGAACTGTGTATCGTGGATGGCAGAGGTGTCGTGGATGAGGTGCTCGTGGAGTTTGATGAAAATGAGCTTCATAAAGCAGTCAGTGGTCATATTTTTGCAGGGATTGTCGGAGTAGTTTTCGTATACCACCGATTTTACGCAGTAGCTTAGAAAGCGGATATCCATAGTTATGGGTTTTTCAAAGGGGATATCGAGGGCGAGGAACTGCTGGTATTCCTGCTCTGAGGAGAAGTCGAAGTGTATCCAGTCGTTCTCGAAAACGTGCCCCTTGACACAGCGGTAGTACTGGGGTCTGCCTTTGGGGTAGAGGAAAACAGAGCCGGCAGGGACGGAGATATCCTTGCCGTCGATGGTGAAAATGCTGTCGGTTTTCAGCAGAAGCAGGAGGTTGTCACCGCTTCCGTCGGGGCGGTCGATATAGAAATCGGCGTCATGGCAATGGTCGTAGCCTGCATTATTGATCTTCATGTTCACACCATCCTTAAAACCACGGAATATGGGGTTGTTCTTATACTGTAATTATAACATAGGATCGGGAAAATTTCAATTGATTATAGTCAGGTTTCAGGTGTCAGCGAAAAAGGTATCGGGGGGTGTAGGGGCTGCCTTTGGCAGCCCTCAAACAGTAATTATAATATGCCATCTGCATTGTTTCCACGTGGACGCCCAAAGGGCGCCCCTACAAGGCATAATTTATGCGTTCCCAACATGGATTCATGTTAATTTCAGTGTAAGGCACGGGACGTCGGGGACGCCGTCCCCTACAGATTGTAACCGTAAGTCTCATCGAGGCTGGTGGGGGCGGTGTTCCCTACAAAATAATATTTCTAATAAATACAATAATACCAATCAGCAACACCGGCACCCAAACCACATTTCATACGTTTTTCGACATATTCATACATATCACGTTAAATGTATGTGGTGGAATGACCAATTAAGGGAACTTTATTCCTTTTTAATATGTTCAAACATGAAAAACATTTAAATATCTCTTGACATTTAAATTTATCATTTGCTATAATTCAATTGTTATCAATGCCCTATATTACATAGGAGTTTTTATATATTTTGGAGGAAGAAATGATTAGAATTGCGGTGACAGATGACGATCTGTCGATCCATGAAAAACTGAGAGAATATCTCAGCCGATTCGATATCAGCTACGACTCAGACCTGCACACTGACTTCTTCACTTCCTGTGAGGAACTGGCTGATACTATGAAAAACGGTCGGTGCTATGACCTTATTTTCCTTGATATCGGATTCAAGGGCATGAACGGTACGGAGTTCGGCACGCTTCTCAGGCGTAAAAGAAAAGACTATGACACGCAGATAGTTTTTATATCTTCCGTCAAGGAGCACGCTATGAAGCTCTTTCGTATCGACCCCATCGAATTTCTTGTAAAGCCCATTTCCGAGGACGAATTCCGCAGGTGTATGCACCTGTTTATGGAAAAGTACGGAAGTTCAGACACCTTTCTTGAGTATACCCTTGATAATATCCGCCACAGGATAAGAAGCAGGGAAGTACTCTACCTTGAGAGCGACAGAAAAAAGGCTGTTTTCCATACTCGGAACGGCACTTTTTCTGTATACGGAAAAGTTTCCGATATCATAGAGAGCGACAGGAGCAGATTTCTCTGTATTTCCCGTGGAGTCTACGTCAATATCGAGCATATCACCGACGTAACGCTGAAAGAGATACACCTGACCGATGATTCGGGGCTTTTCATAAGCCGTGGATGTCAGAGCGCAGTCAGAGACAGATTAGCAGGTATCTGAGGTAGAGAAATGAGTGTACTGCTATACATCATATCCAATATGATACACGTTTATGCTGTATACGTCTTTATCGACAGCTTCCTCGGCAAATCGGTACTCAGCAGACCGCTGAGAGTTCTGACCTATGCCGCTTACTTTATCATCGGCACATCTGTCTGGCTCGCCTCGGGAGAGCCGATGTTCAATCTTATACTGAATATTGCCGCACCTATGCTCATATCCCTGCAATATGAGGATTTCCTGATGAAGAAGCTGTTCGGAGCAATATCCTCCTGTGCAGTCTGTATGCTCATCGACAAGGCGGCGGTAGCGCTTCTGAAAAATACCGTTGTATCCGAAACAGGTCTTATTCAGGGGATAACCGTGCTTCTTGCGTCGTCGCTTTTCAGACATCACCAGCGGAACAAGAACGAATTGCCGTTCCGCTCAAAGTATTCATGGTTTCTGATATTCACCGCCGCAGGCACAATAGCTGTGGGAGTGCTGACCGTCAGTGAAACGTCAAGCCACGACTGCTTTATAGTGATAGTCCTGCTCTGTATAAATTTCCTCAATTTCTACATCTACAACATGGAGCAGAAAGAATATGCCACCACAAGCAAGCTGAAAATGATCGAAACACTTAACAATTACTACAGGAATCAGCTCTATGTGCTGAGCAGTTCACATAATAAGATACGCTTTTTGAAGCATGATTTCAAGAATCATATCAACAGGCTGAAAGAACTGGTGGATGCAGGTGACAGGAATGAGATAAACGAGTATCTGCGCTCTATGGAATCGGCAGTTGTGGAGAAAAAGGAATATTCCTTTACGGGCAACAACGATATCGACAGCCTGATGAACTATGAGCTTTCCCTTGCTTCCGAGCTTGATGCGGATATAAGCTATGAAGCGAAGATACCTGACAGGCTGAATATAACCTCTTTTGATATGACCATTATCCTCGGCAACCTCTTGGACAATGCGGTCTATGCGCTGGAGCAGACAAGGGAGCGCAGGCTTGCGGTGTCGATGGTTTACAACAAGGGGATAATACGCATTGATATCCGCAACACATTTGATCCCTCTCATAAACGTAAGTACGACGGAAAGGAGCACGGTATCGGACTGATGAGCGTGAAAAGCGTCCTCGAAAAATATCACGGCAGGCTCATAACGAGCAGTGACGGTGATACCTATAATACGATAATAACCATGTACGATTCTGCTCCATCAGGAGATGTGTAAGAATTTGCTGAAAAGATGCTATTTCATCTTGTAAAGCCAAGTGATAAATGCATTTCGTACCAGATAATGATACAATTCATACCATAATACGTTTATTCAGGGGGAAACGGTGGTATAATAACGGACGGTGAAAGGAAATGTTCACAAGGACAGCATACAAAATAACAGAAGCTATGGCAGTTCACGGTGTCATAAGCGCAGAAAGAAAAACCGTATGCAGTTGGGGAATGTGCCACATACTTGATTCACTTTTTAACTTAGCAATATTTTCTGTCATAGGCATATTATGCCATATGCTCCCCGAAACAGCGGTGTTTACGGTCAGCTACATATGTCTGAGAGTATATGCAGGAGGATTTCACGCATCAACTCCCGTGAGGTGCTCCGTTATCTCTGACATTGTCCTCATAGCGGCGCTGAGGGATATCCGCTTTGCCGAACAGCACACAACTGCCTTTGTGGTCTGTTCAGCGGCGGCAGTAACGGTCATACTTATCCTCATGCCTGTTGCGGATATCCGAAAGCCGCTTGATGGCAGAGACAGGAGGAGATACCGCAGAAAAGGGGCGGTGATACTTTCTGCCGAGGTCATAGCTTCTGTGACGCTTTATGCAGTCGGCAGCGGTATTTATGCTGCTGTAGCTGCGGCATGGCAAATGCTTGCGGCGGTGCTGATAGTCGGCTGTATAAAGAACTGCATGAAAGGAGGGGAGAGGAGAAATGACAGAAAAGCTCTCGAAGATCGCAGATAAGGTCGGAAAGGCGGCAGCAGCAGTTGCAGAGGCTGCTGCTGCTGCAACGGCAAATCAGGCGTGTATGTGGCTGACATATCAGCCAAAGGAGCCTGATGAGATCAAGGCTCTCAAAAAGGCATAAAGCCTCACACAACCTCAGACGCTCCGCATTTTGCGGAGCGTATTTTCTTTGTGTTGTCGGCGTTCAGCCGAAAATTGAAAATTGGAAAATCGGACTTTTGCTGCGGTTTTCTTTTCCCCCTCTCTCCTTTTCCCAAGAGGTGTTCCTCTTTGGCTACAAGAAGTAACAGCGCACAGCAAACTATGATAAGAGAGAAAAAATAATATACCAAACAAACGGGCGCACAATGTGCGCCCCTACACCCTGATACCTTTTTCTCTGATACCCGACACCTAAAAAAGCCGCCGTCCATTGCATTTCATACCAAAATATATATCATCCCGTACCCTATCCCGATTTTTTGCTCTTTTTTTCGGCATAATAGTTCATGGGCAATACCGCACAAAGCCCGCCTGACGGCTTTGTACTGAATCTGCTTGCATATTTTCCGTCATCTTGCACAGAAATTCCTTGACATACGTGGTCTCCCCCAGTGGGGGGAGGTGTCAGCGAAGCTGACAGAGGGGCTGACCGACAG
>JAFVBU010000006.1 GCA_017479805.1 Ruminococcus sp. | reverse complement strand
TTCATTCGCTCCATGAATATGAGACAGAAAGCTATCATCACCGCACAAAGCATCACCACAGCCGCAGTACCCACAGTCATTCTTACAACGGCAGACGGGGCAATGGTATTGGGACTGAACGTATTCAGCACCCTCGTAGAAATGGGAATACCCGAGAAAACGCCGATGATACCGCCCACGATGGAGAAAACTATATACTTTCCCGCAAACACCCATCGGAATTTTCGGAAATCAATGCCCAGCGCCCTGAGCGTGCCGATCTCCTTTTCCTCCTCCTTTAAAGAAGTGACGATGGTGAAGCGGACGGTAACAATGATTATCACGATGATAGCCACGCTTATCATCGCCAGAAATACCGAGACAATAAAGGATATTATCAGCTCGTTGTCGAATTTGGAGTGATACATAACATACAATGAGCCTGCCCACCTGAAAACGTCCTCTTTCTCACGCAGGATTGGTTCAAGGTAATCGTAGCTGTACTCTGAATTTATACCGATCATGACACAGTGGCGGAAGTATTCATCCGATAACTGCTCATAATCGCCGTCGGAAATGATGAAGCGGCAGAAATAATCGGATATAGGCTCTTTGAAAAAGTGGGAGACAGTGAACTCATAGATATTGCCGCTGTCTGAGGTAAACCTAATCCTGTCGCCTATTTTTAAGCCAGTCATGGACTTCAGCCTGACATTGACCGCAATAGTGCCGTTTTCCACATAAAAGGGCTTGTCGCCTGTATCATAGACAAGGTCTTTCACTCTTGGCTGTGGGCAGATATAGGCATAGCTATCAGTCACATCCAGAAGGCTTTTTTGCTCCCTGTCAGTAAATTCGACCTGATTATTGTCCGCCATTACCATGTAGCTGAGCTGACAGTCAGTGATGCAGTCCTCCGCTGAAATGGCGGCTTTCATATTCTCAGCCTCGGTCTTGATATCATTTTCTGCGACCTGACAGATTATCTCGATATCCGATGCATTGCAGTACTCGTTATTTTTGCTTTTGCCGATCAAAGAGGCGTAGATCTGCACCGAGCTGACGAAAACCAGCAGAGAGGCGATGGAAATGAAAACAAAAAGCACGAAATTAAGGCTTTTTTTATGTCTGAGTTCGCTTTTCAGCATTTTTAAGAACATTCTTCTACTCCTTGAAGCAAGGGACTTTCCCCGAATTTGTACGATTAATTATACCATTTCAAAGTTTAAAAAATCTTTAAACAGCCGAATAATCAGAAGAAACTGCCATAAAATAGGCATAAGAGGTGATAGTGTGAAAAAGCTGATAAAGATAATACTTTTGCTTGCGGCTGTGAACATAGCAGGGCGCATATCCAACGGGGAAAGGATAACAGCTCCGCCGCTTTCGGAGACAGCGGAATGTATGCAGGATATAGCCGCCGACTTTGCAGACCTTGCGGCTTTGCTTTTTAATTATAGCACATAATCATTTTATATGCAACTTATCAGGTTTCGGGCATAAAAAAGAGCGGACTTTTCATCCGCTCCGTAAGATCATTTTTTTACAGGCTTTCCTGCCGCCTGATGGCATTTTCCGTGCATGGCACAGTTCTGACAGCCGTGTCCGCATGAGGACTTCCCTGTCTTTTTATCTTTGACCATGCTGATGATTATGAGTGCTACGATAACAATAAGAGCTATAAGTACCAATACCCACTGATCCATAATATCAACTCCGTTTCGTTATGATATTGCACAGGGACGATGTGGGCACCGCCCCTGCCAAGCACTAATATACTCGGCGCTACAGCAAAATATCCATAAATGCTTGTATAAACTCCAAATAACTGCGTCAAACTTTTTCACCATACGACAGTATGCTTTCAAAAGTTTTCCTTGTTCTTTGAAATTTCTACGGCGCATTTACTGTATATTTTGCTGTAGCGCCGAGTATAACTGATATCTTACTTAGAAACCTTGACTTTCTGAGTAAGTGTAGTTGCTTCCTTGTAAGGTCTGAACAGGAGGAAGATTGCGCCTGCTGCAAGTGCAAACGCAAGGATAGCACCTACAATGCCGAGTCCTGTTGCGTTGCCGCTGAACAGGTTGCCAAGCTGGTTGATGATGAATGCTACAAGGTAAGCAAATCCGCACTGATAGCCGATAGCGAACCATGTCCACTTAGGATTGTTCATCTCACGCTTGATAGCACCGATAGCTGCGAAGCAAGGTGCACAGAGGAGGTTGAATGCGAGGAAGCTGTAGCCTGCAACCTTTGTGAAAGCTGCTGCCATAGCTGCGTATGCTGTAGTTTCGCCTGCGCCGTAGAGGATACCCATTGTACCAACGATATTTTCCTTTGCAACGAGACCTGTAACAGATGCAACAGCAGCCTGCCAGTTGCCCCAGCCGAGAGGAATGAATATCCATGCGATACCCCTACCGATAGCAGCGAGGATAGAGTGGTCGAGCTCGTCTTCTTCGAGCATTCTGAATGTTCCGTCAACTGTACCGAAGAATGATGTGAACCATACGATGATAGTTGAAAGGAGGATGATAGTACCGGCCTTCTTGATGAATGACCAGCCACGCTCCCATGTTGAACGGAGAACGTTGCCGAGAGTTGGCATATGGTAAGCAGGGAGCTCCATTACGAACGGAGCAGGGTCACCTGCGAACATCTTTGTTTTCTTGAGGATGATACCTGAAACGATGATAGCAGCCATGCCGAGGAAGTAAGTTGAAACAGCTACCCAAGGTGAACCGCCGAAAATAGCGCCTGCAACCATTGCGATGAAAGGTGTCTTAGCACCGCAGGGGATGAATGTTGTGGTCATAATTGTCATACGACGGTCACGCTCGTTCTCAATGGTACGTGAAGCCATGATACCGGGGATACCGCAGCCTGTGCCGACGAGGATCGGGATGAATGACTTACCTGAGAGACCGAAACGGCGGAAGATTCTATCGAGCACGAATGCAACTCGAGCCATGTAACCGCAGCTCTCAACGATAGCAAGCAGGAAGAAAAGTACCAGCATCTGAGGAACGAAGCCCAATACAGCACCTACACCTGCAACGATACCGTCGATGATAAGACCGTGCAGCCAGTCGGGACAATTGTCACCGAGGAGCTTTTCAATAAGTACAGGAACACCGGGAACCCATGTGCCGTAGTTAGCAGGGTCAACGCCGCCCTCATACTTTGAGAACATTGCGATAGAATCGTTAACGTCTGCGATTGTAGCAGTTTCGTCTGTTATTTCAAGAGTTTCCTCATCTTCAAGCTCATAAGGAATTTCCTGAGAATCGTTTGTGTAGTTAGCGATGAGAGCTTTAAGCTCTGTTTCAGCAACAGAAGCATCGAAGTCCTCAGCCTCTGTGTCCATTGCTTCCTCAGCAGCGGAAATATCAAGTCCGTCAGCGTCAGCCTGTGCAAGGAAGCCTGCGAGGATAGCGTCTGTGTCGCCGTACTCCTCCTCTGCCTCCTCAGTCTGTGAAGAACCGTTGCCAAAGAGGTGCCAGCCGTCGCCGAAAAGTCCGTCGTTAGCCCAGTCAGTAGCGCTTGCACCGACTGTTACCATTGCGAGATAGTAGATAGCGAACATTACAACAGCAAAGATAGGGAGACCTAACCAGCGGTTAGTAACGATCTTGTCAATCTTGTCCGAGACAGTCAGTGCGCCCTTGTTCTTCTTTTTCAGGCACTTGTCGATGATGGAAGAAATGTAAGTATAGCGCTCGTTGGTGATGATGGACTCTGCATCGTCGTCCATTTCCTTTTCAACAGCCTTGATATCTTCCTCGATATGCTCCAGCTTATCCTTTGGAAGATTGAGCTGCTCGATAACCTTTTCGTCACGCTCAAACAGCTTGATAGCGTACCATCTCTGCTTCTCCTCGTCCATATCGTGAACAGCAGCTTCCTCGATGTGAGCGATAGCGTGTTCAACAGGACCTGCAAAGGAGTGCTGAGGGATGGTCTTTGTATTCTTTGCAGCCTCGATAGCAGCATCAGCGGCTTCCATGATACCGTTGCCCTTGAGAGCGGAAATAGTCATTATCTTACAGCCCAGTGCCTTAGAAAGCTCGGCTGTGTTGATCTTATCGCCGTTCTTATCGACAATATCCATCATGTTGACAGCACATACAACAGGGATACCAAGCTCTGTGAGCTGTGTTGTCAGATAGAGGTTACGCTCCAGATTGGTGCCGTCGATGATATTGAGGATAGCATCGGGGCGCTCCTGAATGAGGTAGTTTCTTGCAACCACTTCTTCGAGGGTGTAGGGTGAAAGGGAATAGATACCCGGAAGGTCGGTGATAATAACATCATCGTGCTTTTTCAGCTTTCCCTCTTTTTTCTCAACAGTAACACCGGGCCAGTTTCCAACGAACTGATTGGAACCTGTCAAGGCGTTGAACAGAGTAGTTTTGCCGCAGTTAGGATTACCTGCAAGCGCAATTCTGATACTCATTTTTCTTCTCTCCTTTATTAGCTAATACTAATACATTACCAAAAATAAAAAATAAAAAAACTTATTCCACAACGACCATTTCAGCGTCAGCCTTGCGGATAGACAGCTCATAGCCTCTGACAGTGACCTCGATAGGGTCGCCCAGCGGTGCTACCTTGCGAACCGTTACCTCAGTGCCCTTAGTCAGACCCATATCCATGATCCTGCGCTTTACAGCGCCCTCGCCTGTGAGCTTCTTGACTTTAGCGGACTGACCGATCTTCACATCTCTAAGTGTCATAGTCCATACCTCCTTAAACCATTATCTTCTGAGCCATTTCACGGCTTATAGCTACTCTTGTGCCCTTGACATTAACGATGAGATTGCCGTCAACGGTATTGACAACGCTCACCTCTCCGCCTGCCACAAAGCCGAGATTTTCAAGATGCTTTTTAACTTCGGGAGTTCCTCCCAGTCTCTGTATGGTGTAGGTCGCACCGACATCAGCAAATGTAAGGGGCATAACCATTCTCCTTTCGGCAAACATATAAATAGTTAGCGTAAAATAACTTTATCGTGTCAATTATAGCGCCGCCGCTCCAAAAAGTCAATAAAAAACAATGAACAGCGGTCAAATTTGGAGAATTGCTTATTATGTTAGAGTAAGATAACAAAATAACTGTACATTCTGACAATGCCGAAAAATGTAAATATTTTTCATAGTTAGTCGCAGGTAACGGTGTTGGTTAGTGTATGAGTGTATAAGTTCTTAGTGCTTAGTTTTTGGTAACTGTCAGTTTGCATCGTTTACTTCAAAACTAATAACTAATATACTCATACACTTATACACTCAAAAATGCACTCAAAAACAAAAATATTGACATATAAAGGCTTTCGTGGTAAAATAAAATAGAAATATTATCCCTACAGGAGGCAAATAACGTGTATCTCAAAAAAACTATCGCCGCCGGCACGGCTCTTGCCGCTCTGCTCACAGCTTTCGGATGTGCTGAAAAAGAACCCGAGTCAAGCTCCGAGCCTGTGGTCATAAATACGGGCATTGACCCAAAATCCGTGGTTTTCGACTGGCAGACCCTTTACGAAAACAAGCTCAATGACTTCAAAAAGTCCGACGCTTACTCCGTCAGCTCCATGTTCGACATCCGTGACATCAATGCCGACGGTATCCCCGAGCTTATCATTTCCCCCAACGACGACGCTAAAACCGTCTGCGAGGTCTACACCTACACCGACGGTCTCGAAAAGGTGACCGATATCGGAGCACACGGAGTTTTCAGCTATATACCGATACTTGACTGCTTCGGCTACGAATACGTGGGCGAGGGCTTCACCTACGGTCAGTACGGCAAAATTATCGCAGGCGTTTTCCAGAACGACGTTACCTATTACAACAACGCCGCTTCTGCCGCAAGCGGTGCGGTCATCAGGTACGAGATAAACAGCGAGGAGACCACTCTCGTTGAGTACGAGAACAAGCTGAAGCCCTACACCGAGGAAGCAAGTCTCACTCTCGGTCGAAAGTTCACTTTCGGCAAGGAAGCTGTCGACTATGCGATACACTGTTCCGAAAGCTGGGGCGCTGTGCTTAGTGACGTACAGAAAAAGATCTACTCCGACCTGCTCAGCGATATTCTGAAAAATTCTCCCGAGAACGATGCGGCATTCGAGCTTTGCGATCTGGACGGCAACAAAGTCCCCGAGCTCATCCTCTCAACGGGAATTGCCGAGGATTCGGACTGCCGTGTGTACTACCTCAATGAAGCCGCTATCGCCGACCTTGGAAACGGCTGTGGAAGAAACGGCTACTTCTGCTTCGACATAAAGCAGAACGTGTTTTTCAGCGATAACAAGGGAGAAATACAGTGCTGGAGCCTTATTGAATCCGACCTGAGTAAGTTCAAGAAGTCCGAGAGCTACATGGAGTGCGGCAGAAAGTACCTGCTCACCTCCGACGCTATCATTGCCGCTTTTCTTTGATATATGGCTAAATCACGTTATATCTACACCTGCAATCAGTGCGGCTACGAAAGCTCAAAGTGGAACGGCAAATGCCCATCCTGCGGTGCGTGGAACAGCTTTGAGGAGGACATTGCGGACAAGTCTGCTGTATCCTCCCGTTCGTCCGCACAGGGCAATGCCGACCTTTCCGACAATATCCTCGAGCTTGCAGATATCGGCGTTGACAGCGATGTGCGCTATGATACGGGCATCGGTGAGCTGAACCGTGTTCTCGGCGGCGGACTTGTCAAAGGCTCGCTGGTGCTTTTAGGCGGTGAGCCGGGCATAGGAAAAAGCACGATTTTATTGCAGATATGCCAGTATCTCGGCGAAGATCACTCCATCCTCTACGTTTCGGGAGAAGAATCCGCCCGACAGATAAAGCTCCGTGCCGACCGCCTCGGTGTGGACACGGAGAATCTGTACATACTCACCTCCACCGACGCAGAAGCCGTCGCTTCCACTCTCGCCAATTCTGCCCCTGATATCGCCATTATCGACTCTATCCAGACCATGAGCATAAGCAGGATATCCTCAAGCCCTGCCAGTCTCACACAGGTGCGTGAGTGCACCAACCTGTTCATGCACACCGCAAAGGATCAGGAAATTCCTATTATCATAGTAGGACACGTTAACAAAGACGGCGCAATCGCAGGTCCGAAGGTCATGGAGCATATCGTTGACGCAGTGCTCTATTTCGAGGGTGAGCGCCACCAGAGCTACCGTCTGCTGAGGGCGGTCAAGAACCGTTTCGGCTCAACCAACGAGATAGGCGTTTTCGAGATGATTGACAAGGGACTGCGTGAAGTCGCAAATCCTTCGCAGATGCTCCTTGCAGGCAGACCACACAACGTTTCGGGCTGCTGTGTTGCCTGTGTAATGGAGGGAAGCCGCCCTATTCTTGCGGAGGTTCAGGCTCTTGCGGCTAAAACAGGCTACTCCGCTCCCCGACGAATGGCTACGGGCTTCGACTTCAACCGACTTGCCATAATCATCGCTGTTATGGAGAAAAGGCTCGGCATTTTCATGGGCACTCTCGACGTTTACCTCAACATCGTGGGCGGCTTCAAGCTGGACGAGCCTGCGGGCGACCTGCCTGTTGCAATGGCGCTTTACTCGGGTATCATGGACAAGCAAATAGACGAGGAGCTTATTGCTTTCGGCGAGATAGGTCTTGGCGGAGAGGTGCGTTCGGTGTCCCATATCACACAGCGTATCCGTGAAGCCGAGCGAATGGGCTTCAAGACCTGCATTATCCCGAAACAGTGTGCTTCATCGATTGACCCGAAAGATTACAATATCGATATAATCCCCGTATCTACGCTGAAACAGGCGTTTGCGGCTATAAAATAGGAGCAGACACATGAAAAAGATCGTTTCTGTATTGGCGCTGTGCTCACTTGTGCTGTCCTCTGCACTTTCATGCAGCAAAAAGGATGAGCCGAATTATAGTATATCTGTTAACGAAAGCTACGTTGAACCCACAGCTCCCGAGGGCACGACTACCTACAGATTGCAGGAAACTCCCGTTGTTGTGGCTGAGGGTGTTGACAAAGACCTTGCCGACCTGCTGAAAAGCTACTTTGACGGCTACAACAAGACCGAGTCCTTTACGGTGCTCAAAAGCTACACTCCTACTGCGTACATGAACCTGCTGGACGAGCACGACGAGTTCCGCTCGTACCATATGCACATCGATGCTGAGGTGGTGCAGGCAAGTATGTACTGGAAAAGCACCTACGGCGAGGACGCTATAATGATACTCAACGAGATAAAGTCCCAGAAAGAGCTGTCCGAGGAGCATATTTCCCATGCGGTCAGCTATTTCAAGGAGACCTACGACAAGTACCCCTTTGATATCGAGCTTACCGAGGGCGTTGAGCTGACGTTCAACTACGCTATTTCGGGCAGCTCGGGGGAGGATTCGGGCGATATGACCGTATGTGCCGTGAGGTTTGCAAGCGGCGAGGAGGAATACGGCGGCTGGAAGCTGATAATGTGCGGCGCAGATGATCTGATGGCTTTTTGAGGCGGTCAGATGTCAGGCTTTAGGTGTCGGATCGTAGGGGCTGCTTTTGGCAGTCCTCAAAATATAATATTCCATTCGCATTGTTTCCACAAGGACACGGCAGGTTTATTGCGTTACTCACGGGCGGATTATATCCGCCCCCCACAAAACAACATGACCTCATGGACAAATTAACGTCGAGCGAAAGCAGAGTAAAAGCCTCAAAGGGAGTAAGCGAGCTTGCGAACGAATCGTGAGTGTGGCTGCCCGAATGTGAGGCAGGATTCTGTCTGAACATGAGGGGATGTCGGCACAGGATATATACTCGGCGCTACAGCAAAATATCCATAAATGCTTGTATAAATTCCAAATAACTGCGTCAAACTTTCTCACCATACGAAAGTATGCTTTCAAAAGTTTTCCTTGTTCTTTTAAATTTCTACGGCGCATTTTTTGTATATTTTGCTGTAGCGCCGAGTATAAAGCCGACCGAGCTGACGCCGGCTCGAAAAATATTAAAAAACTTGTAAAAAGGGCTTGACAAGCAC
>JAFVBU010000005.1 GCA_017479805.1 Ruminococcus sp. | reverse complement strand
TCAATCAGGAGTAGTTACAAGGCAGTGATCCAGAGCCTGAATATTCATAGTGAGGATATTCCTAACAGCTTTGCAATATAAAAAGAGATGACAGCTTCAAAATGTAATTGAGGCTGTCATCTGTTTTGTATAGCAAAATCGTCTGTTTATCGCATTATTTGATTGTTCGTAAGGTGTTCGGGTAGGTTCGGCGGCTCAACGATAACAGCAAGGTCGAGTATGCCCCTGTCAAGGCGCTCCGCAACAGGCTCGGTGTCACCGCTGAAAATATGAAAGATAAAGTTCGGGTATTGCTCCTTGAAAGACTTGATACTTCTCGCAAGGTACTTGATAAGATAGCTTTCCGCACAGCCTATGCGTATCTCGCCGCCTATTATGTTGTCAAGCTGGCTGAACTCCTCTGCGGTCTTGTCCACCATTGCAATAATATCTTCTGCACGTTTCCGCAGGAGCATACCCTCGTCATTCAGGTGCATACTCTTGTTGGTGCGGATAAACAGCTCATGTCCCAGTTCTTCCTCCAGCTTCTTTATCTCTTTAGACAGCGAGGGCTGAGAGATGTGCAGACGTTCAGCGGCTCTCGTCATGTTCTCCTCTCTTGCAATGGCTAAAAAATAGCGCAGTACCCTTATTTCCATAGTACACCTCCGATAATTGCTAAAACAATTATAATTGATTTTGCAATTCTTGTCAAGAATCACAAGCAATTCAAAATAGGTATTTTACATATCACACTTTCTGTGCTATACTAAAGATACCGAAAAACACGGGGGTGAAAATATGGCAAATGCAGCCGACAAAACAGCAGTGATCACCGAAAATCTGCGTGATATGGGCTTGGACGATGAATCTACGGAAAAATGCCTGCGAATGATAGGAAACGGACAGCTTCGGGAGCTTGAACGCTTTCTGAAAAACTACCGCAATACTCTCCTTGACAGCGTTCACAAGTATAACGACCGTATCGACTGCCTTGACTATTTCACCTATACACTGAAAAAAAACGGAGGTATCTGAAATGAGAGAAGTAATGCTGACTCTGACACAGGAATGGGACAAGACTTTCCCGAAGTCCGACAAAGTTGACCACAAGAAAATAACTTTCCACAACCGCTACGGTATCACCCTTGCAGCCGATATGTATACACCGAAAAACGCAAACGGGAAGCTCCCTGCAATTGCTGTAAGCGGTCCTTTCGGCGCAGTCAAGGAACAGTGCAGCGGTCTGTATGCTCAGACACTTGCAGAACGTGGATTCCTGACTATTGCCTTTGACCCGTCCTTTACAGGCGAAAGCGGCGGAACTCCCCGTTATGTGGCTTCTCCCGATATCAATACCGAGGACTTTTCTGCGGCTGTTGACTTCCTTTCCGTTCAGGATAACGTTGACCCCGAGCGCATCGGTATCCTCGGTATCTGCGGCTGGGGCGGCATGGCACTTAATACAGCGGCTATGGACACCCGTATCAAGGCAACTGTGGCTTCTACAATGTACGATATGACCCGAGTGAATGCAAAGGGCTATTTCGATGAAGCCGACAATGCAGACGCACGTTACGCAATGAAGCAGACACTTAATGCTCAGCGTATCAAGGACTACAGAACGGGCGAATATGAGCTTGGCGGCGGTGTTGTTGACCCTCTCCCCGAGGATGCTCCTTACTTTGTCAAGGACTACCACGCATACTACAAGACCGAAAGAGGATATCACCCTCGCTCCCTCAACTCCAACGGCGGCTGGAATATCACATCGAGCCTGTCATTTATCAATATGCCTATTTTGCAGTACAGCAATGAGATACGCTCCGCTGTTATGATAATGCACGGAGACAAGGCACATTCTTTCTATTTCGGCAAGGATGCCTATGAGAATATGATAAAGGATAATCCTTATTCAGACAACAAGCAGTTACTTGTTATCGAGGGCGCTTCCCATACCGATCTTTATGATGGCGGTGAGAATAACGTTATCCCATTTGACAAGCTGGAAGCGTTTTATAATGAGTATCTGAAATAATATCACACGGAGGAAACAGCAATGACAACATCAGAATTTCTTGCATATATGAACAGCGGCAAACAGGTCACAGCGGAGTGCAGTGTTCATCAGACCATGCACAAGCTCAGTCAGGATGCTATCCGCATTACAATGGAGATAAACAGCCGCTATCATACCCCCGATGAGATAAATGCTCTTATGTCTGAGCTTATCGGCGAGCCTGTTGAGGTGGGGCTGTTTCCTCCCTTTTATACTGACTGCGGCAAAAACATCCATCTCGGCAAGGGTGTGTTCATCAATGCAGGCTGTAAGTTTCAGGATCAGGGCGGTATCTTTATTGGTGACGGTGCGCTGATAGGGCATAACACTGTGCTTGCAACGCTGGATCACGGGCTTCTTCCCGAGGAGCGTCACGACCTGATACCAAAGCCAATTCATATCGGAAAAAATGTCTGGATAGGTTCAAATTCCACTATCCTTTCGGGGGTGACTATCGGTGATAATGCGGTCATAGGCGCAGGCTCGGTAGTCACAAAGGATATTCCCGAAAATATGATAGCGGTAGGAAGCCCTGCAAGGGTGATAAGGAGTATTTATGATTAAAACAGCATTATTTGCAGTCACAGCTTCTATGGTAATGCTGACTGCCTGCGGAATATACAGCAAATCGGCTTCAACTGCAACAATACCGAGTTATACAAGCAATGTTTCATCTCCTGACACCGAGGTCAAGGCAGCTTCCGAAATGGAGCTGACCATAAACGGTAAGTCATTCAGCGCTGTGCTTGAAAATAATGACACTGTCACGGCTCTTACCCAAATGCTGCCCCTGACTTTGGATATGTCCGAGCTGCACGGCAACGAGAAATATTATTACCTTGATACAGCTCTGCCCTCTGCCCCCGAAAAGGTCGGTCATATCAATGAGGGGGATATAATGCTTTACGGTGATAAGTGTATCGTTGTTTTTTACAAGAGCTTTGATACCACATATTCCTACACAAAAATAGGTCATATCGCAGATACCACGGGACTTGCCGATGCTCTTGGAAAAGGCGGTATATCCGTAAATTTTCAAACAGCAGGCATCACAAAGACAGCATACACCGCTGAGGATGTACGCAATTTGCAGAATTTTCTGCTGAATCGACCTGCCGAGGAGGATCTGACAGGCAAGCCCTACGACCTTGACAGTGACGGTGTGTGGAGTGTGTTTGACCTTTGCATGATGAAGCGTAAAGTCCTGAATACGGATGCTGATAACGGCAGTGATACACTTGTTGTGTATTTCTCACGCACGGGCAGCACCAAAAAAATCGCAGAATATCTGATCGAGCTGGCAGGTGCTGACAGCTATGTGATAGAGGCGGCTGTACCTTATACTGATGCTGACATTAAATATCAGGACGATAACTGCCGTGCTAATCAAGAGCAGAATGATAAAACTGCCCGTCCTGAGATCGCTGACCCGATAAGCTCTATTGACAGCTATGATACAATATTCCTCGGTTATCCGATATGGTGGGGACAGGAGCCTCGCATTATCGACACTTTCCTTGAAAGCTATGATCTATCGGATAAAACCGTGATACCGTTCTGCACCTCTGCAAGCAGCGGTATTGCCGCAAGTGAAAAGAATATTGCCGCTCTTGTGCCGATAGGTGAACAGCTTACAGGAAAGCGCTTTCCTGCGTCAGCTTCAAAGAGCGATGTAAAGGACTGGTACGATTCTCTTTCTTTGAAAAAAGCCGATCAGTGATATCTCTCCCTAAACAACAGCAGACAGACGGTATATATCCCGTCTGTTTGCGTTTTTCATCTATACTCGGCACTACAGCAAAATATCCATAAATGCTTGTATAAATTCCAAATAACTGCGTCAAACTTTTTCACCATACGTCAGTATGCTTTCCAGAGTTTTCCTTGTTCTTTGAAATTTCTACGGCGCATTTCCTGTATATTTTGCTGTAGCGCCGAGTATAACAGGTGCACTGACCCCATAAAATAATCCTCAACTGGTTATATGCAGATAAGACCACATCTGTTATAATTATATTACTCCCCCAAATAAACCTTGCCGTCAAATGCCCGACATAAAGAAAATTTCTCTGCGTCAGAAAAACTTGAAATGCGAAAGCATTCCTGCGTTTTCCTTCCTTGATAAATTTCCTTTCTGCCTTCGCCTTTTTGGCAAGGTTTAATTGGGGAGCAATAAGAAAACAGAAATGAGGTTATAATTATGGAAGAAAGATATCAGCTCAACAAGGAGCTTGCACAAATGCTCAAAGGCGGCGTTATCATGGACGTCACCACCCCCGAACAGGCTGTAATTGCAGAAGAAGCAGGAGCGTGTGCGGTCATGGCTCTTGAACGCATACCTGCGGACATAAGAGCAGCAGGCGGAGTTTCGAGAATGAGCGACCCTGCAATGATACGTTCGATACAGGAAGCGGTCAGCATACCTGTTATGGCAAAGTGCCGTATCGGACATTTTGCGGAAGCGCAGATACTTGAAGCGATCGAGATAGATTACATTGACGAAAGTGAAGTGTTATCTCCTGCCGACGACGTTTATCATGTTGACAAGCGCAAATTCAAGGTGCCATTTGTCTGCGGTGCGAGAGATCTGGGAGAAGCTCTGAGAAGGATCGCAGAGGGCGCTTCTATGATAAGAACTAAGGGCGAGCCGGGAACAGGCGATATTGTGCAGGCTGTCCGTCATATGAGGAAGATGAATTCTCAGATACGCCATGCGGTATCCCTGAGTGAGGATGAGCTTTATGAGGAAGCAAAGCGCCTTGAAGTGCCTTATGAGCTGCTGAAACAGGTACACGATAACGGCAGACTGCCCGTTGTGAATTTTGCTGCTGGAGGTGTTGCAACTCCTGCTGATGCGGCTTTAATGATGCAGCTTGGTGCAGAGGGTGTGTTTGTCGGCTCGGGAATTTTCAAATCAGGCGACCCCGTAAAGCGTGCGTCAGCCATCGTGCAGGCTGTGACCAACTATAACGACGCAAAGCTGTTAGCAGAGCTTTCGGCAGGTCTGGGCGAAGCAATGGTTGGCATAAACGAGAATGAGATAAAGCTCATTATGGAAGAAAGAGGCAAATAATGCGTATCGGTGTACTTGCGGTTCAGGGGGCTTTTGCTGAGCATATAAACAAGCTGCGGCAGCTTGGTATTGAGGGCTTTGAGATACGCAAAGCGGAGGATATAAAGGAAAAATTCGACGGTCTTATTCTTCCCGGGGGAGAAAGCACCTCTATGCGAAAGCTGCTGAACGAGCTTGGACTTCTCGAACCGCTGAAAGCAATGATAAAAGGCGGTATGCCCGTTTTCGGCACCTGTGCAGGAATGATACTTCTTGCAAAAGAAATATCGGGCGGCGGAACTCCCTGCTTTGGAACACTTGATATCACCGTAAAAAGAAATGCTTACGGCAGGCAGCTTGGCAGCTTTCGGTGCGTGGAGAAATTTGCAGACAGGGAAATAGAAATGCCCTTTATACGTGCGCCCTATGCGGTAAATGCAGATGAAAACGTAACAGTCCTTGCGGAGCACGATAACAAGATAGTTGCAGTAAGACAGGGCAGTCAGCTTGCAGCGGCGTTCCATCCCGAGCTTACCGAGGATACGGCTGTTTATGAATATTTCCTTGAAATGATAGGGAAGGTGTGAAAATATGTACATCAGTATAGACCGTGACAGCAGCGAGCCTGTGTATATGCAGATATACCGTGAAATGCGAAGCAGGATAATTTCGGGAGCATTTGTACAGGGGGCAAAACTGCCTTCAAAACGGGAGCTTGCGGCGGACTGCTTTGTAAGTGTCGTTACTGTTGAACACGCCTATCAGCTCCTGTGTGACGAGGGCTTCTGCGAAATGCGTCGGAGAAGCGGCTGTTATGTGAAATATTCCCCTGACAGTTTTTTTACGGTTTCAGCGGAAAATGAGGACGGCAGCAGAGAAAGGTCCGCACTTGCCGAGCATAATGAGAATATCCCGTTTTCCTCTGTGGCAGCTATGCTCAGAAAGGTCATTCTTGATTATGGCGAAAGGATACTGATGAAATCACCAATGGGCGGCTGTCTCCGTCTCCGTGAGGCGATATGCCGCTATCTTTCAAGGTGCAGGAGCATCTCCGTGTCAAGCGCTCAGGTCATTATCGGCTCAGGAGCTGAATATCTGTACGGTGTCTGCATACAGATGCTTGGCAGAAATAAGACTGTTGCCCTTGAATCGCCCTCATATGAAAAGATAAGGGCGGTCTACACTGCCCACGGAGCTGTGTGTGATATGCTCGAAATGGACAGTGAGGGCATACGCACCGACGAGCTTGATGGGACAAATGCGGAGATACTTCATGTTACTCCGTTTAATAGCTTTCCCAGCCGCATAACTGCTTCTGCGGAGCGCAGGAGAGCTTATCTTGAATGGGCAAATAAAAGAAATGCCGTTATCATTGAGGATGATTACGATTCGGAATTCACCCTGAACGGAAAAGCTCCGCAGACCTTGTTCGCTCAGACTACAGAGAATAATGTGATATACATAAACACATTTTCAAAGACGATAGCCCCGTCTCTGCGTGCAGGATACATGGTACTGCCGAAAAATCTGCTGCCCTTGTATGAAAAAACGGTCGGCTTCTATTCATGTACAGTGCCTATGCTTGAACAGTATTTTCTTGCAGAATGGCTCGACAGCGGAGAATTTGAGCGAACAATAAACAGAACAAGAAACAGCAGGGGATCACCGACTTGATCTTAACGCATAAAGCGTGATCAGGACAGTGATCCCTTATTACTTTGGCAACAGCAAAATATCCATAAAATGCTTGTATATACTCGGCGTCAAACCTTTTCACCAAAAGTTACATACCCGATTTTTTATCATCTCTCAAAAGGCTTATTGAAAGACCCTATCTCAACGAGATTTCCCTCGGGGTCGGCTATATAGCAGGTACGCTGTCCCCACGGCTCAGTGGTCGGTTCTAATATTGGCTTTGCGCCCTTGCTGACCGCATCGGCAAAAGCCGCATCGACCTCATCAAATGTGTCTACATATAATGCTATTTCAAAATGCCCGTTCAATCCCTTGACATACTCATATTTTCTGCTCGTCATTGTCTCAAGATCCTTTCTGCCATACAGCAGAAACAGCGTCCCGTCCTTGACAAGATACACGTTTGAGTTGTCCTCAGCCTCCTTTATCTCAAAGCCGAGAACATCACGGTAAAAGCGTATCATAGCTCCCATATCGTTTACAAAAATTCCGAATCCGTCCAGTTTCATAGTAATTCTCCTTTCATTTTATCGGGTGTCTTATAACTGTTTTCAGCCTGTCCCGAGTGACCCTCCTTGCATCGGAAAGATATATCTCATGGTGAAAGCGGCTGTCGGTGATATCAAGCGAATAGCCCTCCTGTTCCATGTATTCATGCATAAGCCGTACCGTCTCAGGCTCGCTGTCATAGCTGCCGATATGCATACACTGAACACACAAGCCCTCGTCATAGGTGAGAAATTCGGCTTTTGAAAAGTCAGCTTTCTTTTTGGCTTCGGCTTCTGAGACTGCCCATTCAAAATCAGACCTTGTCACGAAATCGGGCAGGCGGATAAGTGATATCCATTTGAAATTTTCCTTGTGTGCATAGTCGATACCCTGCACGCCCTCCTGCTGCCAGAAGCCCTCCAGCGGCGGCACAACATAATCAAAATAGCCCTCTATCTTTCTGCTGCCTTTCCTGCTCATTTTTATGGCAAAAGCTAACCCGTAAAGCAGACCTATCGACTGTTTGTATTCGCCGCCCTCAATATTCGGGTCGCCCTGTCCACGAACGGCAATATAATTCATTGGCGGAACTGTAACGATAGTCGGCTTTTTCGGCGGCATATAAAATTCCTTGTACTCTTTTTTGTAGTCAAACGGCATGATATCTCCCCTTATCCGCAGTACGCAATTGCATCCGCCTGAAACTGCAAACCGCTTTCACCGCCAACATGGGCAAACTCCGTCCAGATCGACTTGCGGACAGGGTATCTGCCGTTGAACCGCTCCTTGATGACCTTTTCCATTATGGGGATGTTCCACACATCCCTGAACAAACAGTCCATCTGCACCACATTTTCAAGGGGCAGCCCGAACAGAGCGAGCCGCCTTTCCATTTCATCAAAAGCGCCGTTTATCTGCTGTTCAACAGTGCAGCCCACATTCCCGACACAGTAGCTTAAAAAACAGTAGTCTCCGGCCCTGATAATGCCCGAGTGCGCCCATTCTTCATTTACATCTTTTCTTATGATACCGCTCATATAAAAACGTCCTTTCAGTGTTTGAGATATGAGCTTATTATACCATGCTAAATATGACAACTGTATGTCATATTTGATATTTAGAGCAAATATTTTTGACAAGCTCTGCAAATTCCTTTCGGTATTCGAGCGGCTCAATTATCTCCGCATTGCTGCCAAATCCCAGAATATAGCTAAAAAACGATTGCTTGTCCGACCATGTGAATTCCATTACTAAATTTCCGCTGTCATCATATTTCAGAAAGTCTACTCCGAACTCGTCTATGATACGCCATTTTACGGAAGCATTGAATTTTACAGTCGCTTTTATCTCGCCTTTCATATGCCGCAGTTTGTCGGAGGTGTATTTCGGAACTGCCCTTTCAGCACATATTTCATCTGTGAGAATAAGCTCCGCCATTCGGCTCAGCTTGAACATTCGGTAGTCCTGACGCTCGGTGCAGTAGCCCCACACATACCACGATGACCATTGAAAAATAATATGATACGGCTCTATTTTCCGCAGGCTTTCGCCGTTAGGGGAGTAGTATCGGAATTTGATGATACGCCTTTGCTCAACAGCCCTTTTTATCAGCTCTATCTTTTCCGAAACTGCCGACTTGTCCCAGCTTGAAAGGTCGATGATTATATGATCATCCGCATTTACAGAGGAATTTTCTTCCGAAAACAGCTTATCCATCAGTTGTCGGTAGCGATTCGTTCCGCTGACGCTGTCAAGGCTTCGCAAGCCCGAAAGTATCGCCTGCATATCATTGGACGACAATAGTGTACGGTCGAGCTTATAGCCGTCCATGACGGAAATGCCGCCGCCGTGTCCCTGTTCCGAGACAACAGGGATACCTGCCATATTTATTGCTTCAATATCACGCATGATGGTGCGCCGTGACACCTCAAATTTTTCGGCAAGCTCCACAGCAGTTACCTTGTCCCTTTGCAGGAGAACAGAAAGTATGCCGATAAGTCTTTCTATTTTCATTGGAGATACCAGCTTTCTTTTTACTTCAACATTGATTGATATTATACTCGGCACTAAAGCAAAATATCCATAAATGCTTGTATAAATTCCAAATAACTGCGTCAAACTTTTTCACCATACGTCAGTATGCTTTCAAAAGTTTTCCTTGTTCTTTGAAATTTCTACGGCGCATTTTTTGTATATTTTGCTGCAGCGCCGAGTATA
>JAFVBU010000333.1 GCA_017479805.1 Ruminococcus sp. | reverse complement strand
GGAGCCTTGAGCCGGCAGTAGTCCCAGAAGCTGCGCCTGGCCAGCTCGATACGGGCGCCAAGTCTGATCTGATCAGTCTTCTTCAGCAATTTTTCTCAGCTCCTCAGTCGTCAGACCCTTGAACGGGTCGCTGACATCGGCAGAGATACTGCCCTCGATCTTGGTGACGTATTCGCCGGTCATCTTGTTGAGGATATCCACCGCCCTGAGCCTGTCCTGCGTCAAAGCTCCATCACGGGCAATATCCGATAGCATTACCTGTCGCTCTTTAGCCGTCATGATGCGCTCATCCTGAGCCTTTTCGGTCAGTTCTCTGATGTACTGTGCTATTGTAGTATTTTGTAGTAATTTTGAAGCGTTCGTGTTCACGAACTTCTGAGAGTACCCTGCCTGCACAGCGCTCCAGGCAGCGTTGCCGCTCATGGCGTAGAACTCAGCAAACCTCTTTTGTCTCGCATTCACGGTAACACCGTCCTTTCTGCACTATAATTAAATAAAAAATATTTTTCTCAGGTATTGACATACGTGTTAATACGTGTCATAATATATACAGGAGGTGAGGAGTTGACATATGGTGAGCTAAAAAAGATGCTTAAAAAAGGCGGCTGCTACTTCGATCACAACGGGAAAAGACATGAAATATGGATCAATCCTAAAACGGGAGTCCAATTCCCGGTAGGAAGATATAATTCACAAGAAGTAAAAACTGGGACCTTAAAAAGCATCTTGGAAGACGCAGGGCTGAAATAGCCCTGCATCTACCTCATCATCGACCATACAGAAAGGAGAATGTTTATGAAGTACGCTTATCCCGCAATTTTCACAATGGAAGAAGACGGAGGTTACTCGGTCCTCTTTCCAGATGTACCGCACTGCTATACTGACGGAGAGACATTAGCCGAGGCGATCGAAAACGCAAATGATGTGCTTTGTCTGCGCTTGTACGATATGGAGGAAGCAGGTGAACAAATACCTGCGCCTTCCGATATAAGCTCAGTGAAAACAGAAAAAGGATCGTTTGTCTCAGTCGTGGCGTGTGACACTCTTGAATATCGTAAATTCTACGATAAGAAAGCCGTCAAAAAAACACTTACTATACCGAACTGGCTCAACGTAACTGCCGAACGTGCGAACGTTAATTTCTCGGCTGTGCTGCAAGAAGCTCTTATTGAAAAACTTCATCTTTCATGATACACACCCTCTGCATCTTGCAGAGGGATCTTTTTTTCAACAGCAAAGCCGCTCCATACGGAACGGCTCGGCTGCACAAAGGTATCATCAATGGGCGTGTGGGTGCTGGGTGCAGAGGCCGGACTCGGACCGGCGACCTCCGGGTTATGGGCCCGGTGAGCTGCCGCTGCTCTACTCTGCCAAATAGGGACCGGCTCACGCCTGCCGGTCAAAGCAAGAAAAGAAGTTATTATGATGTAGAACAAAGCACCGCTTTTTATCCTGAGCGGTGTACCGCTCGGGCTCAGACAGGATCCTGCCTCGCCCTCGGGCAAAAGGAGACACAGAAAGCAAAGGCGGAAGCAAGGGAGCGAGGGGGAACGCTCCCGAAAGCGTATGTCACCTTTCCGCCTGCTTTCATGTATACATCATATCACACTATCAGGGGGACATTCAAGGACATTTGGGGACAACGTTTCAACTGCCTGTAGGATTACAATAGATATGAGACAATTAACAAAAAAAGGTAGCGGAGCAGCATAGACCTGTGTTACAGTTAAGTTGCGAAAGATAAAAGCAACAGGAGGTCAGCTGATCCGCCATGAATACTATAACACAGATAACCCGTCGCCGTCAAGCAATAATTGAATATTCACTGAAAAAAGGTGTCACAGCCGCAGCGAGGCGCTACAACGTCGGCAGAGCAACGATATATCGCTGGAAAGAACGATATAACGGTACATTAGACTCGCTGAAAGATCGCTCACGCCGTCCACACAGTCACCCTAATCAGCATACTGAAGAAGAAATAAAGCTAATAAAGGATATGCGTAAACGTAACAAGCATACAGGTCTTGTGGTGTTCTGGGTAAAGCTTAAACAGAAAGGCTATACACGCTCGATACCAAGCCTATGGAGAATGCTTCGTAAACTTGAATTACAGCCTGTTAAGCCGCCAGATCCCAAGTATATCCCCAAGCCGTATGAGAAGATGCAGTACCCCGGACAGCGAGTTCAGATAGACGTTAAGTATGTTCCTGAAGCCTGCATAGTCGGTGACGCTAAGTCCGAGGGGCGTAAGTTCTACCAGTATACAGCCATAGAT
>JAFVBU010000332.1 GCA_017479805.1 Ruminococcus sp. | reverse complement strand
GTCTCTGCCAGTTTTCGGTGGAAAATGCGTAGAATGAGATCTTTTTCAGTCCGATATCCTTGCAGCAGCGGACTATTTTCTTGAACTGCTTAGCACCCTCCCTGTGACCGAAGGAACGTGGAAGTCCACGCTGTTTCGCCCATCTGCCGTTGCCGTCCATGATGAATCCCACATGGTCGGGCAGCTTGTCGGGGAGGACTATTTCTTCTTTGTCTTTTTTTCCGAATAATGCCATACTTCACCCGATCAGACAGTCATGATCTCTTTTTCCTTGTCAGCAACAGCCTTGTCGATATCGTCGATGAAGCCGTCAGTGATCTTCTGTACCTTCTTCTCGCCGTCAGCCAGCTCGTCCTCGGTGATCTCGGAATTCTTCTTCATCTTCTTCAGCTTTTCCATTGTATCACGTCTTGCGTTGCGGACAGTTACCTTAGCCTTTTCGCCCAGACCCTTGATATCCTTAGCCAGCTCCTTACGTCTGTCCTCGGTGAGCTGTGGGAATGTAAGGCGGATAACGTTGCCGTCGTTTACAGGGTTGATGCCGATATCGGAAGCCTGTATAGCCTTCTCGATAGCCTTGAGCTGAGGCTTCTCCCACGGGGAGATAACGAGAGTACGTCCCTCTGATACAGATACAGCAGCAAGCTGATTGATAGGTGTAGGAGCGCCGTAATAGTCAACAGACACCTTGTCGAGAACAGCAGGGTTTGCTCTGCCTGCACGGATAGCAGCGAACTCGTTGCCGAGAGAGTTAAGACACTTTGCCATTTTTTCCTTAGCCTGATTTATTGTTTCTTTCATGATAATACATCCTTTCGCTTTTTAATAATGCGTAATTAATTCATAATTCATAATGCATAATTCATAATTGAATGTGTTCGCTTTCGCTCACATATCAAATACTGAGCACTGATAACTACTCACTACTTACTGCTTACTGATTCACTCTTCGCTTACGAGGGTACCAACGTTCTTGCCCATAACTGCATCGTAGATATTGTCGGGGCGTGAGAGGTCGAATACCAGCATCTTCATGTTGTTGTCACGGCACATTGTTGCTGCGGTGCTGTCCATAACAGCCAGTTCCTCGCTGAGTACCTGTGAGAATGTGAGAGTATCGTACTTCTTTGCGTCGTCGTACTTGTGGGGATCCTTGTCGTAAACGCCGTCAACAAGAGTAGCCTTGAGAAATACGTCTGCCTCTATCTCGACTGCTCTCAGTGAAGCGGCTGTATCTGTTGAGAAGAACGGATTTCCCGTGCCGCAGCCGAAAATGACAACTCTGCCCTTTCTCAGATGCTTCACAGCCTTGTTGCGGATATAAGGCTCAGCCACCTGCTGCATACAAATAGCTGTCTGAACTCTTACATCACATCCCAGCGCTTCGAGAGAATCAGCGATAGCCAGCGCATTCATGGCAGTTGCCAGCATACCGATATGGTCGGCTCTTGTGCGGTCCATAGCTCCGCTTGAACGGCCTCTCCAGAAATTGCCGCCGCCGACTACGATACCAACCTGCACGCCTGCGTCCACACACTTCTTTATGCTTTTGCATATCTCGTTGATAACATCGAAATTAAGACCTGTTTTATTGTCGCCTGCAAGAGCTTCTCCGCTGACCTTCAATAAAATACGTTTAAATTTTGGTTCCATATAGCACCTCACAAAAAAATATCTATGTATATTTTACACTAAAAATCGTGATATGTAAAGTCTATTTTCAGAAAAGTTCGGATTTTTCGTAATTATTTCTATATTTTAAATAAAAACCGCTCCGCTCATAATGAATATGCTTGCCCTCGGAGAGCCTTGTATGCACTGTGCACAAAAATGTTGAAAATTCTTTGTAGCAATATTTTCTAAAAAAGTGTTGACAAACCTGCTTTGCCGTGGTATAATATAAAAGCTGACTGAGACAGACACTCAGTAAAGCGAATAGTTAAAATACGGAGAGGTATCGAAGCGGTCATAACGAGGCGGTCTTGAAAACCGTTTGACTTAACGGTCACGTGGGTTCGAATCCCACCCTCTCCGCCATATTTTTTGCGGATTTACCCAAGTGGTGAAGGGGCTCCCCTGCTAAGGGAGTAGGTCGGGAAACCGGCGCGAGAGTTCAAATCTCTCAATCCGCGCTGCATGATCTCCTGAATTACGTTTGTCATTCAGGAGATTTTTGTTTTATACTCGGCGCTATAGCAAAATATACAGAAAATACGCCGTAGAAATTTCAAAGAACAAGGAAAACTTGTGAAAGCATACTTTCGTATGGTGAAAAAGTTTGACGCAGTTATTTGGAATTTATACAAGCATTTATGGATATTTTGCTGTAGCGCCGAGTATATATTTATTTTTCAGAGAGAATAACATCCCATGACAAGCTGTAAAAAAAGAATACTCACCGTGCTGCTTGCGGTCATGAGCATTATGCTTTGCCTGTGGATCACTCATATGCCGTCAGTCCGGCACAGTTACACCGTTTATGCTGACGAGGAGTACAAGCCCGACGGACTTACCGTTGGTGACAGCGGCGATATGGTAAAATGGATACAAGAATCGCTCAACATCATCAACGACGCAGGGCTTGAAGAAAGCGGCTATTTTGACGAGAATACCGAGGAGGCTGTAAAGGTCATTCAGGGTCAGCACAATATGACACAAAGCGGTGTAACTACAAGAGCGACCATCGAGCTGATAAGGCAATTCAGAAAAAGAGCCGAAAAAACCATGACCACTGTCACCGAGACTGAAACTACTCAGACCGTCACCGAAGCTGTAACTACCGAACACGTTCCCAAAATTACCCGTCCCACTTACCCCGACCCACGAAATGTTCACGAAAAGAAAGACGGGCACCTGTTCAGCGGCTACTGGTCGGAATTCTTCGCAACGCTGAAAAGCCTGATAGCCCATCCAAAAGCCACACTCGCCCCTGTAAAAAGTGCGGGAACTATTCTCCTCGTACTCTGCGGCGCTCTTGCATTGTTCGCCTTATTCTTTTCTCTGCCTATCGTGCCTGTCATGATAAACGGCGAATATGATACTCTGCCTATCATTGGCGAGGGCTGTTTCGGCGCTATGCTGAAGCTGATAGGCGTTATTTATCTGCTTTCCCCTATTGCAGACGATGTGAACTACATAACGCACTTTTCCGATACGAAAATTGGCTGGGCTATTCTGCTCGCCATAATTTTCACTGCACTAAGGCTCGCCCTCGGTCTGATAGTGGGCGGACTTATCCTCTTGGCAATATTCGCCCTGCTCCAAAATATATCGGAGGACGCCGCAATGGTGATCGGTCTTATCCCGGGAATAGCTGTTCTGCTTCTGTTCTACTTCATCCCCGTTATAATGCGGATGTGGTATGTATACGGCGATAAAGCGGCGTAAAAAAGCCCCATAAAGAAGTTTATGCTTCTTCATGGGGCTTTGCTTTTATTCGCTTATTGTATACTTACATGAATCAGGGGGAGTAATCCCGTCGGGCAAGCCGAGGGAAGTGTTTGCGAAACAGCCGTAAATCTGCGCTTCGCTGGATTCACTACCTTGTCAGGGGGACGCTGTCCCCCTCATACACCCCCTGCCAAAGGGAACATGTTCCCTTTGGAATCCCTATATTAGGCGGCTTCGCCGCTCTTTTATTCCCTATTTCATTTAATAGTACCGTTAAAAATTATCTCCTTGACGACTGTGCCGTCTATGCTGAGCTTTAATGTGTGCTGTTCGGACTTCTGAGCGCTCGGACGATAGCCGTCGTCGTATGTTCCGCCCTCCACATTCGGGATACCGCTTATAGCGCAAACGTCCAGAAAAGTGCCTGCCGCAAGGGAGGTGCGGACACAGTAGTGACAATGACTGCCTGTGCTGTTTCCCGTACTGCCCTCAATGCCGATAACGTCAGTACACTTCACCGTATCGCCAACCCTACAGCGTATCTCGCTAAGGTGACCGTAGTGGAACATTCTGCCCTTGCTGTCCCTGATGACCACATACTGCCCGAAGCCCTGAGAGTGGTTCGACGGGTTCTCCCAGCCTGCAAAAACCACCTCGCCGTCAGCAGTTGCGTGTATCTCCTTGCTGTCAATGCCGACCAAGTCGAGCCCGTCATGTGCCGAGCCCCTGAACGACTGCGATACGTAGAATTTGCCAATATACGGACTATTCATCGTACTCAACTCCTATCACTCCCCTGATTATCTCCAGACTTTCCTCAATGGAAGTCAGGGACTTTGTTATTGTCTCGGTGAACTTGTTGTCCTTGTAAATGAAATACGCCAGCAAAGCAATTGCGCTGCCGTTGTTGACTATAAGCGTCAAAATATTATCCATTCTGCACCTCCTGATACCTTTCAACCACGCAGTCCGCAGGAAAGCTGGTCTGACTGTAATTGCAGTCGGAAGCGACCCTTACCTTTTTCAGTGCCGTCCCAGCAAAAGCGTGACTGCCGATGTTCTTGACTCTCTCGGGAATGGCCGCTGTTTTAAGCTGTCCGCAGTCCCTGAAAGCTCCCACAAGAACAGGGCTCGGCAAAGAATCATTGATAAGCCGACCATTGCTGACATACCACCAGAACGGCGGATAAGGTTCGCCCATCAAGGCGGTCAGTGGCTCGGGCAGATCGTCGTGTGTGAGCCTGTTGTCTAAAACGTGCCATGTTGTTGCCATACCATCACCCCGCATTGAAGCCGATGCTGTTCAGATAGCTTATATTCAGCCAATTTTCGTCAGTCACAGCTTTTACGGCGTTGGTTGCTGAAACGTTTGGAGCAGATGTTCCATTGAAAATGCTTGTGCTGTAGCCGGATATATTCGGCCATCCCCATGATTTGTTCGTCTTTATGTCAAAAGCACTATTATCAAAACCCTGACCATCGCGGTAGTATGAAACAGCGTACGCAGCGTT
>JAFVBU010000331.1 GCA_017479805.1 Ruminococcus sp. | reverse complement strand
AGCCCGTGGAAGCGCCGCCCGAGACCAATGAGGACAATCCACTTTCGGAAGCCGAGACTGCCTTTGTGACCGCACTTCTCAGCGGCGGCGACTATGAGGGCATTGCAAGGAAATACGGCACAATGACTTCCATCCTCGCCGATTCGGTCAACGAAAAGCTGCTTGATATCCTCGGCGACACGGCTATACTTTTCGAGGGCGATGTGCCTGCCGTTATCGAGGATTACACCGACGATATCAAGGAAATTATCCATATAAAGGAGAATTAGTATGAAGATCCCAAAAAGGATCGCTTCGGCGGTCATAAATTCATTAAAAGGCGGTGTTGTGCCGAGAATAGGTCTGCCGTACATCACTGTCGGACGTGAAACTGAGATAGATGCGCTTCTCCATGATGTGGATATCATTCAGGACGGCGGTGCATCCTTCCGCTTCATCGTCGGACGCTACGGCAGCGGAAAGAGCTTTCTTTTGCAGACCATCCGCAGCCATGTTATGGACAGGAACTTCGTTGTTGCCGATGCCGACCTTTCTCCCGAGCGCCGCTTGCAGGGCTCAAAGGGACAGGGACTTGCCACCTACAAGGAGCTTATCCGCAATATGTCCACAAAGACCCGTCCCGACGGCGGTGCGCTGACTCTCATACTCGACCGCTGGATAAGCAATGTCCAGACCGAAACAGCAGCCGAAAGCGGACTTTCTCCCGATTCTGCTGAGTTTGAAAAGGCTGTGGAGAAGAAGATATACGATGTTATCGGCTCGCTTAATGAAATGGTGCACGGCTTTGACTTTGCCCGTCTGCTCACTCTCTATTACCGCTCCTACGTCAGCGGTGACGAGGAAAACAAGGCAAAGGCTGTTAAGTGGTTCAGGGGAGAATATTCCACTAAAACCGAAGCAAAGCAGGAGCTGGGCATAAACATCATCATTTCCGACGACGACTGGTACGAATATATCAAGCTGTTTGCCATGTTCCTCAAAAAGGCAGGCTACAACGGTCTTATCATCCTCATTGACGAGCTTGTCAACATCTACAAAGTCCCCAACAGCATCACAAGGCAGTACAACTACGAAAAGATACTGACCATGTACAACGACACCTTACAGGGAAAGGCGAAGTATCTGGGTATCATCATGGGCGGAACTCCCCAGTGTATCGAGGATACAAGGCGTGGTGTGTACAGCTATGAGGCTCTGCGTTCAAGGCTTGCAGAGGGACGTTTCGGGCGTGAGGGCGTAAGGGATATGCTCGCTCCCGTCATAAGGCTCATTCCGCTCACTTATGAGGAAATGCTGGTGCTTACGGAGAAGCTGGCAGATATACACGCACAGCTTTTCGGCTACGAGCAGGTCATCACTCAGGAAGATATGATACGCTTCATACAGCTTGAATTCGGACGTATCGGCTCGGACAGCCATATAACTCCCCGTGAGGTGATACGTGACTTCATTGAGCTGTTGGATATCGTTTATCAGAATCCGCAGATAAACATTAGTGAGTTTATTGCATCGGATGAGATGGAACACGCTGAAGCAGTTGATGAAAGCGATGTGGATGAGGAATTTGCGGAGTTTGAACTATAAAATAAAAAAAGCGGCGAAGCCGCACAGACCGGGGTCAAGGGGGATGTTATCTCCCTTGCAGGGAGGTGTGCGAGGAGGGGCAGCGCCCCTCCTAAAAAGTAGTGTGACAAGCGAAGCTATGTCACACGGCTGTTTAGCAAGCACCTCCCTCGGCTTGACCGACGAGATAATTTTCGATATTTAATTGCCGAAATAATAAAAAGTGACAAAGCTGATTTGGCTTCGCCGCTTTTCTTATTTATTCTTTAAGGAGTTATTATGGACGTATTCGACCGCTATGCACCTTTCGTGCAGGATTTCATCTACCGCAATAACTGGGAATCCCTCCGTGCTATCCAAGCCGCCGCAGGTGATGCCATTTTCAATATCGATGAGAACGTTCTCCTTTCCGCTTCCACCGCCTCTGGCAAAACGGAAGCGGCTTTCTTCCCCATCCTTACGCTTTTTTCCGAGGATATGCCCCGTTCCGTCGGTGCAATCTATATCGGACCGCTGAAAGCCCTCATCAACGACCAGTTCACCCGTCTGAACGACCTCTGCGATGAAGCAGATATCCCTGTCTGGCACTGGCACGGCGATGTGGCGCAGTCCCATAAAAACAAAATGATGAAGAATCCCTCGGGAATATTGCAGATAACCCCCGAGTCCCTCGAAGCCATGCTCATGCGGAAACATTCGGCTATACAAAAGCTGTTCGGCGACCTGCGGTTCATCGTCATTGACGAGGTGCACTCCCTCATGCGTGGCGACCGTGGAGGTCAGACGCTTTGTCTCATTGAAAGGCTCTCAAAGCTGGCCGGAGTGAATCCTCGCAGAATAGGACTTTCTGCCACCATCGGCGACCTTGAAGCTACGGGAGAATTTCTCGCTTCGGGCACAGGCAGGGGGACAATTATCCCAAAGATACAGCAAAAAGGCGTGAAGTGGAGACTGTCGATGGAGCATTTCTACATCGCTCAGGACAAGGAGGACAAAGAGGAAAAGTCCCCCGACACCGACCACGCTCTCGACGAAAAGACCGATACTGCGCCAAAATACGCAGATCAGGGCATGGGCTACATTTTTGAGCATACCAAAGGCAAAAAGTGCCTTGTTTTCGTGAATTCCCGTGAAGAATGTGAAGCCGTCACCACCACTCTCCGCTCCTACTGTGAAGCCAACCATGAGCCAGACCGCTTCCTTATCCACCACGGCAACCTCTCTGCCGCATACCGTGAAACCGCCGAAGCCGCCATGAAAGACGAGGATATCTTCATGACCACCTGCACAACTGCCACTCTTGAACTGGGTATCGACATCGGTCGGCTTGAACGTGCGTTCCAGATAGATGCGCCGTTCACTGTGTCCTCGTTCCTGCAAAGAATGGGACGCACAGGCAGGCGTGAACTGCCGCCCGAGATGTGGTTCGTCATCCGTGAGGAGCTTCCCGAGCCACGCTCCATGCTCCCCGAAACTGTGCCGTGGAAGCTGATACAGGGCATAGCGCTGATACAGGTCTACCTCGAAGAAAGGTGGGTCGAGCCGCCTAAACTTGACCGCCTCCCCTATTCCCTGCTCTACCACCAGACCATGAGCACCCTCGCTTCGTGCGGCGAGTTGACACCGAAACAGCTTGCTTCACGGGTGCTGACGCTGAAATACTTCCACAGGATATCTCAGGAGGATTTCAAGATACTGCTCCGCCACCTCATTGAGACTGAGCACATACAGCGCACAGAGGAAGGCGGACTTATTGTCGGGCTTGCAGGTGAGCGAATGGTCAACAGCTTCAAATTCTATGCGGTCTTTCAGGAAAACGAGGAGTACACCGTCCGCTGGAGCTCTCAGGAGCTTGGAACTATCGTCATGCCGCCGCCCGTAGGCGAGAAGATCGCTATTGCAGGTCACGTGTGGATAGTGGAGGAGGTCGACCACAAGCGCCGCCTTATCTACTGCGAACAGGTCAAGGGAAAGGTGCCGGCATATTTCGGTGACTGCCCGGGAGATATCAACACAAAGATATTGCTGCGTATGCGTGAGGTTCTCCGTGAGGACAAGAGCTACCCGTACCTTATGAAAAATGCCGTGGCAAGGCTCGAACGTGCCCGAAACAGCGCAAGAAGCTCGGGTATCACCGACTCTCCGCTGATATGTCTCGGCGGCAATATGTGGGCACTGTTCCCGTGGCTGGGCACCTATGCTTTCTTTGCCGTTGAACGTTTCTTGAAACTGAAATGCGGCGACCGTCTGGGGCTCCGTGGACTTGACTCCTGCCGCCCGTATTATATTCAGTTCACCATGAAGGTCTCCGCCGAAGAATGTATCCGCATAATGAAAGAGGAAGCGCAAAAGGAGTTTGACCCGCTCGATCTGATCTACAGCGGAGAAGTTCCGATATTCGAGAAGTACGACGAATATCTCCCCGAGGAGCTGGTGAAAAAAGGCTTCGCATACGGTATTTTAGGAATCGACGAAATGAAAAAATGGGTGCTGTCACTTTAAGTCAAATTCAGCACTATGTACAAACACAATAATTAGTTGCATCGTTTGCTGTTGCATAAATGCTACAAATCACAAGCAATATCACTAACTTAAATAAACGTTTTACTTAATTACATTTTTTTTCATATTTTCTTTTAAAAACTCTTGCATTTTCCTTTGATATATGATATAATATATACATGATAGTTAGCCTATCTCATTTAACTATATGAAGGAGGTGAAAAAATGAAAATACAGCAGCTTGAATATGTTATTGCCATCGCACAGGAGGGTAGTATCACCCGTGCCGCAAAACAGCTTTTTCAGGCACAGCCTAACATCAGTATCGCTCTGAAAGAACTTGAAGCTGAGCTTGGTATCCAGATATTCAACCGTACCCCCAACGGAATGGTGCTTACACCCGAGGGTGAAGAATTCCTCGGCCGTGCCACTTCTATCGTCAACGATATCCACAGCCTCGAACGTGACTACATCAACAGAAATTCATCTGAGATATGCCTCAATATCGGTATCTCACGTTCCGCTTACATCGCTTCTGCTTTAGGTGTTTTTATCGCTAAGCATACCAATGATTCCGACAAAATGGACATCCACCTCATGGAGACCGACACCAACAGAGTTATGAACGATACCTGTATCGGAAGATATGACATAGGCGTACTTCGTATCCCCGAAAATTACTACGAAATGACCAATAAGCTCATCACTTCCAAAAACCTTATAAGCCAGGTTTTACTGGAATACCGATACGGCGTCGCACTGCACAAGTCCCATCCGCTTGCAAGATACGATGATATCCCTTACGAGGAGTTAAGTCAGTACCCTGAGATCTGCAACAGCAATAACGAGCCCGAGATCATACGCCGTGCTTCTGTCAACCAGAGCTATGACGATTCCAGATCCTTCAAAAAGATCAACGTTTACGACAGAGGTACACAGGTAAGCATAATGGCTACCGTAAAGGACGCATATATGTGGGTACCGCCTGTAAGGAACCCGATCTTTGAGAATGTAGGCATCATCATCAAGAAATGTTCTTTCGCTAAGGAGAACAACAGAGATATCCTCGTTTACAGAAAGTCAAGCGAGACAAACTCTATGGTCATGGACTGTGTAAACAGCCTTATGAAGTTCAGCGAGAAGCTGAGACATGAGATCGTAATATAAAAAAAGAATGAGCAAACCTTGGGGAAGGTTTCTCATTCTTTTTAAAGGGGATGGAATAGGAATTGGCTTGTTAATAGAAATGTTTCTTTCTATGTTTCTATTATATCACCTTGTTTACGATATTTCAAATATATATTTTTTAGACTAATATTGAAAATCTATATCAGATTTTATTGAAAAATTGTATATGCATATATAATTTTAGCGGCTGTAATATTTACAGCCGCTTTTTTTGTTTTAGTCGTTTATAAACACCTTGAATGCCTTATACGCCATATATGTGTCTATCTTTGAAACTATCTCATAAGGAGCGTGCATGGAGAGCACGGGTACTCCCATATCGATGGTATCAACATTGAGATCAGCGATAAATGCTGCGACAGTTCCGCCGCCGCCTTCGTCTACCTTGCCAAGCTCACCTGTCTGCCAGATGACCTCGTTTGCGTCCATAAGTCTGCGTATCCTGCCTGTGAACTCAGCAGAAGCATCGGATGTGCCGCTCTTTCCTCTTGCACCTGTATACTTTGTAATGCAAACGCCCTTGTTGATGTATGCGGCATTGTTTCTCTCGTTGACCTCAGGGAATGTGGGGTCATATGCAGCATTTACGTCTGCGGAAAGACACTCTGACGCTGAGAGCACAGTTCTGCCGTCCGAGCCGAGAGCCTCTGCGATATCGTGGATGAAGTACTCCAGATATGCCGACTGCAAGCCTGTATTTCCCATGCTGCCTATCTCCTCCTTGTCGGTGAGAACAGTTACAACGGTATGAACAGGGTTCTCGCACTCTGCTGTTGCTGCAAGTGCTGTGTAAGCGCAAACCTTATCGTCGTGACCGTATGCGCCGACCATGCTTCTGTCAAAGCCGATATCCTTAGCCTTGAAAGCAGGAACAGCTTCAAGCTCGGCTGAGATGAAGTCAGCCTCGGTAATGCCGTACTTCTTATTGAGAATATTCATTATATTGAGCTTTACAGAGCCGCTTTCCTCGTCCTCCTTGAACGGGCGTGAGCCGATAACAAGGTTGAGCTGCTCACCTGTGATGCCCTTTGACATTGGCTTTGTCATCTGGTTTGCAGCAAGGTGCGGAAGAAGATCGGTGACAACGAAAACAGGGTCGCTTTCATCCTCGCCGATATTTACTGTAACGGATGTACCGTCAGCCTTGACGATAACGCCGTGGAGAGCAAGAGGGATGGTAGTCCACTGATACTTCTTGATACCGCCGTAGTAATGGGTCTTGAACAGAGCCATCTCCGTATCCTCGTAAAGTGGATTCTGCTTCAGGTCAAGTCTCGGAGAATCGATATGAGCCGCACAGAGCCTTACACCCTCAGCGATGGGAGCAGTACCAACAACAGCTATAAGTATAGCCTTGCCACGGTTAATGGAGTATACCTTATCCCCTGCGCTGAGCTTTGTACCCTTTTTGAACTCCTTGAAGCCCTTGCTTTTCAGCAGCTCCTCGGAGTATATAACAGCTTCACGCTCGATTTTGGCACGGTCCATGAAGTCCTTGTAGCCCTCGCAGAAGTCGTCGCACTCTTTGATCTGAGCTTCAGTAAGTATCTCGCCTGCATTTTTTCTCTGCATGAGGAGCTTTTCCTCCAGCAGCTTTGCAGCACTTTTCTTTTCTGACATATTATCAACTCTCCTTATAAAGTATTTGCTGAATGGTCACACGCTGACCATTGGGGTCTGCTTAGAGAAAAACAGATCCTTTATCCTGTCGGATACCTCTTTGGATATCTCGTTAACAGTGCCGAGTTCGCCGTTATTGTGGATGATATAGTCCGAATGGGTGATGAAGAAATCCTCATCGAGCTGGGAATTCATGCGCTTCAAAGCCTGTTCACGGGTCAGACCGTCACGGGAAATAATGCGCTTTTCCCTGATATCGGCATCTGCGAGAACGGATATGATTATCTCGCAGAAATCATCTGCACGGCTCTCAAAAAGTGTCGGAGCATCAAGCAGGATGAATTTCTCGCCGTTTTTAGCGAAATCCTTTATCTGCCTGAGTATCTCCCCTGTGATGTAAGGATAGGATATGGTATTAAGTGTCTCCAGCTTGGCTTTGTCCGAGAAAACGATATTTGCCAGCGCACGTCTGTCAAGAGTACCGTCCTCCTTTATAACGCCGCTCCCGAAGAAGTCGGCTATCTCATCAAGACACATCGAGCCCTTTTCCACCACCTGCCGAGCAACGCTGTCCGCATTGATAACGGCAAAACCGTTGGCGGAGAAGATCTTCGAGACAGTGCTTTTTCCCGCACCTGTCTGTCCTGTGAGACCCACTACCATTATATCGCTGAGAGTGTTCATACCCTTATCACCTCGAATCCTGCCGCCCTGATAAGGCGGTTGTATACTGCAAGTCCAACGCCGTCCTTAGACGGTGCACGGACGAAAACTTTCTCTGCGCCTATCTCGTCAAGCTCACGGAGCTTTGCAAACAGCAGGTGAGCCTGTTCGGAGCTGTTTCCGCCGTAGGTCATGTGTCTGTACGGGAATACAGCCTCGTCGCCGTCGAAAATAAGCGAATAAGTATTCTCGGGGTCGTGCTTTGAAACGAAGCTGATAAAGCCGTCAAGCTCCCCCTCTATCATTATTATGTCAGCCTTAGGTGAATAATGCTTGTATTTCATACCCGGTGAAGCAGCAGTCTCCCCTGCTTCAAGCTCGTTGAGTATGGCATGGTCGATAATGACCTCATTGCAGAACTCAAGGAGCATTTCCCTTGTGACGCAGCCGGGACGGAGTATACGCACCCTGCTTTCTGTCTCTATAGCGATAACTGTCGATTCTACGCCGAATTCTGATTCTCCGCCGTCAACTACAGCAGCTATTTTTCCAGTCATATCCTTCATGACATGGCTTGCTGAGGTTGGACTTGGGTAGCCCGAGGTGTTTGCTGACGGAGCGGCGATAGGACAGCCGCTGAGCTGTATGATACGGTGCATAACGGGATGTGAGGGCACTCTTATGCCTACGGTCTCCAGTCCGCCTGATGTGACCATAGGGATACTGTCATTCTTTGGGAGGACCATAGTAAGCGGTCCGGGGCAAAACTGCTCTGCCAGCTTGTACGCCAGCTCGGGAACAGCTTTGGTATAGTTAACAGCATCCGAAAAGTCAGCAAGGTGGACGATGAGCGGATTATCCGCAGGTCTGCCCTTTGCTGCGAAGATATTTCTGACTGCCGCCTCGTTTGAAGCGTCAGCGCCAAGCCCGTATACAGTCTCGGTGGGTATCCCGACTATATCGCCGTTTTTAATAAGTTCTGCCGCCTTTATAAGGTCGGCTTCACTGTCACTCAATAAAACAGTTTCCATAAACTAATCTTCCTGACTTGCCAGCTTTGCAGCCTGATCGGCAGTAGCCAGCGAGTCGAATACCTCGTCAAGATTTCCGTTGAGGATGTCCTCCAGCCTGTAGATGGTAAGTCCTATCCTGTGGTCGGTAAGACGTCCCTGCGGATAATTGTATGTTCTGATACGCTCGGAGCGGTCGCCTGTGCCGACCTGTGATCTTCTCTCCGAAGCGATCTTAGCGTTCTGTTCTTCCTGCATAGCCTCATAGATACGTGAGCGCAGGATCTTCATAGCTTTGTCTTTATTCTTGTGCTGGCTGCGCTCGTCCTGACACTCGACCACCACGTTGGTAGGCAGATAAGTGATACGGACAGCGGATTCAGTCTTGTTGATATGCTGACCGCCTGCGCCGCTGGCACGAAAATAGTCGATCTTCAGATCAGTGGGATTTATTTCAAGTTCAACATCGTCAGCCTCCACAAGCACAGCGACTGTAACAGTCGAGGTGTGGATGCGTCCCTGAGATTCAGTCTCGGGAACACGCTGAACTCTGTGAACGCCGCTTTCATATTTAAGTCTGGAATAAGCACCCTCTCCCTCGATGGAGAAGCTGATCTCCTTGAAGCCGCCCAGCTCTGTTGGGTTAGCGCTGAGTATCTCCTGTTTCCAGCCTCTTGCTTCAGCGTACATGGTGTACATACGGTAAAGTGAATTGGCAAAGAGGGATGCTTCCTCGCCGCCTGCGCCGCCTCTGATCTCGATGATAACGTTCTTATCGTCGTTGGGATCCTTGGGCAGAAGGAGGATCTTCAGTTCCTGAGTTATCTCCTCCATAGCGTCACGGGATTCTTCAAACTCCGCCTGAGCCATTTCCTTGAAGTCCTTATCAAGACCGCCGCCGTCAAGAAGCTCCTTAGCCTCATCGTACTGAGCCTGCTGCTTCTTGTATTCACGGTATTTCTCAATGATGGGGGTCATATTCTTGAACTCTCTCATGAGCTGAGTATACAGCTTATTGTCGCTGACGATATCGGGGTCGGAAAGTCTCTCGCTGATTTCGTCATATTTTATTTCCATCGCTGCAAGTTTTTCAAACATAATACTCTCCTAAAAAGTCATAATAATAAATTATTGTATCGGTGACTGATCCTCGTCATTATGCCTGATACTTTTGATACTCTTTTCGATCTTGCTGCGTGGGATCATGAACTCTCTGCCGCAGCCGACGCATCTCAGCTTGAAATCCATACCCGAACGGATAACGAACATCTCTCTGCTTCCGCAGGGATGATCTTTTTTCATAGTAAGAATATCGCCTACACGAACGTCCATATTTACCCCCTCGCTTTCTAAAATTGCCGCACTATTAATTATACCCTAAAACCGTCTGTAAATCAATATAAACCGAGTATATTTTTTCAGATTTGTGTAAAAATAATAAAAACCCATAAAAAAACATATCCAACTCAAACAAAAAGTGAAAGGATGATACTATGATATCAAGAGTGATAGCAGAATTTGAGTCCCCCGAGCTGGCAGAAACGGCAGTTCAGAGGGTAAGAGAGAGCGTGGAATACGTCTATTCGGGGAACATCATGTATCCCCCCGAAACGGTAAAAGGTCACTTTCTCAGCCGTGGCGAAAATCATGCCGTACTGCCTGTGTCGTACAGTAACAGCATAGGTACGAACGGCAACACAGTGGGACAGGTAGTGCGAAGAAAAAACACCACTGCCTGTGTTATATGCGGCAGCGGAGCTGTGGAGAACGTAATGGCAATGATGAACGCAATGGGCGGCATGAACATTCATTCCGCCGTATAGATGCATAGTTTTGGAAGCCTCCGCATACTATGAAGTATAAAAACGAACGGAGGTAAAAACATGATTTTCAGACCAGAGGGATGTATTTTTGAAACGGAACTGAACCAGCACTATATATCATCCGCAGAGGGGCTTGAAGAAGCACGCAGGAGCGGCGCCATAGTTGAAGCAAGAGCGGTGGTATGCAACAGTGACCACGACCTTATAGTTGAGCTTCCCTGCGGCAGAGGTATCATTCCACGTGAGGAGGGAGCGCTGGGCATTGCCGAGGGCACGACCCGTGATATCGCTCTCATCTCCCGTGTGAACAGAGTGGTATGCTTCAAGGTCATGGAGGTACGCACCGACAGCTATGGAAATACCGCCGCCATGCTGTCACGCAGGAGCGCCCAGCAGCAATGCCTTGACGAGTATGTCATGAATATGCATTCGGGGGATATCATCGAAGCAAGAGTGACCCATCACGAGCATTTCGGCTCTTTCGTCGATATCGGCTGCGGACTCCCCTCCCTCATCCCCATCGACGCTATTTCAGTCTCAAGGATAGCCCACCCGTCGGACAGATTTGCACTGGGGCAAATGATAAAAGCCGTGGTAAAGTCCAACGATAACGGCAGAATATACCTTACTCACAAGGAGCTGCTGGGCACATGGGAGGAAAACTCAGCCGTATTCAGTGCAGGCGAGACTGTTTCGGGGGTAGTCCGCTCCGTTGAGGATTACGGCATTTTCGTAGAGCTTGCCCCCAATCTTGCAGGGCTTGCCGAGCCAAAGGACGGCATTGAAGCAGGGCAAAGGGTGAGCGTTTACATAAAGGCTGTCATCCCCGAGAAAATGAAAGTGAAGCTGGTCATTGTAGAGCAGTGCGGCGAATGCAGCGCCCCCGAGCCGTTCAGATATTTTGTCAGCGGAGAGCATATGGAAAGCTGGAGATACTCAACAGCAAGATCAAAGAGATGTATCGGGACGATATTTGAATAAACGCCAAAAGCCACACGATAACTGCGGTGGTTATATGGGGGTATGTACTTGTTATTGGGGAAAACCCTTTTGAAAAAGGGTTCTTCCCCAAACCCCTTTCCTAAAACTTTCATAATTAAATTTTTGTCCCCTGATATGGCGCACTCCAAATGTTTCAAGTTTGGAAGTTGTATGGTGCGCCATATCAGGGGACAAAAATTTTTAACACAGAAAGTCTTTGGAAGGGGGTTCGGGGGAGAACCTTTCCTCAGAAAGGTTTCCCCCGATAAAAGGTGCGTATCCCCCATATAACCACCGCAGTTATCGTGCGGCTTTTAGAATGCGATCTGCTCAGCGATGTGGTGGAGCTTCTCGTCGTAATCCTTAGACATTGCGAGAGCTTCCTGAATATCGTAGTCAACGAGCTTGTTGTCCTTTACGCCGACAACACGGTTGCCAACGCCCTGCTCGAGGAGTTCAACAGCGTAGTAGCCCATTCTTGTAGCTTCAACTCTGTCTCTTACTGTAGGTGAGCCGCCTCTCTGAACGTGACCGAGGATAGTTGCTCTTGCTTCGATGCCGGTCTTTTCCTGAAGCAGATTTGCGATCTCCTGTGAACCTCCGATGCTCTCAGCAACGATAACAACGAAATTCTGCTTGCCCTTAGCCTTCTTAGCCAGCATTGCAGCAGCGATAGCGTCCAGATCGTAAGGAACTTCCTTTGTGATGATATCTGTAGCACCGCAGGCAATACCTGTGTTTACTGCGATGTGACCTGCACCTCTGCCCATTACCTCAACAACTGAGATTCTGTCGTGTGACTGGGATGTATCACGGAGCTTATCAGCAAGCTCCATAGCTGTATTCATAGCTGTATCAAAACCGATAGTATAATCAGTGCATGAGATATCGTTGTCGATAGTACCGGGAATACCGATGCAGAGCATACCCATAGCGGAAAGGTCAGCAGCACCTCTGAATGAGCCGTCGCCGCCGATAACAACAAGACCCTCAATACCGAGCTCGTCGCACTTAGCCTTAGCCTTTGCAACACCTTCCTGTGTTCTGAATTCGGGGCATCTTGCAGTATAGAGCACAGTACCGCCTCTGTGGATGATATCTGAAACACTTCTCTCGTCCATCTGGAAGATGTCACCTGTGATAAGACCAACATAACCTCTGCGTACACCGTAGACTTCCATGCCCTTGCTGAGAGCTGTTCTGACAACTGCTCTTACAGCAGCGTTCATACCCGGAGCGTCTCCTCCGCTTGTTAATACACCGATTTTTTTGATCATATTAATTCTCCATTCTGCACGTGGCAAATATTGTAACTTGCGGATAACCGCAGTAAAAATTCCATACTTCTATATTTTACTACTTTGTAGAAAAAATGTCAAGTACTTTCTTAGGATAACAGAAAAAAATTGAAAAAATGAAGTAAACCTTTTGTTGGTTTGCAATACAGCCGTCGTTCGCAATTGCTCAGTTTACCACAAACACAAATTAAGTCAAGACCAAGACAAGCGCCATAAATGGCGGTCTTGACTTAATTTGCGTTTGTGGTTCGGGGGCAATTACGCAAACGCCCAGCACTTCCCGACCGCCTAAAAGGTATAATTATTGTATCAGCCCTATCTCCGACAGCCTGTATATCTGTTTCAGCCTTTCCGCCGACTGCTCGTCAACTGCCAGTGACAGCCGATTTTTCGGGGAGACTGTCTTTCTCACATCGGTCAGATAAAAGCAAACTCCCGATGTACCGCCGTGATCTCTGCAAAGCTGTACAAGCTCCTGCGGTATCACAGCTTTGTCGGAGGTAGTCTTGATGCACAGCTTCATATTGGAAACCATGCGCTCAAACTCCGACTCGGCAGCTATCGAGCCGCATATCACCGTAACACGGTCGTCCTTGACGGATATCCTGCCGCTGACGAGCAGAACGTTTCCCTCGTTCAGCTTTCCGCTGCTTACGGCAAAAAGGTCGGGGAAAACCACAGCTTCGATATAACCCGTGCCGTCGGACAGCTCCAAAAAGCACATCTTGTCCCCTTTTTTAGTGACGTGCATTTTCTTGCTTTCAAGTATGCACAGCAGCTTTGCATTGTCGCCGTCTTTTACGGAATTTTCGGCATTTATCGAGCCTGCGGAACGTGTGTGCAGAAGCTCTCCCAGCCATTGACAGGCGCTGAGAGGACTTCCGCTGAGGTACATTCCTGTCGCCTCTTTTTCCATAGCATAGAGCCGTTTCTGCTCATATTCGGGCTTGTACGGTATCCGTACGCCCATTTCCTGCACATCCTCATCACCGAGAAAGCCAAGCTGACCGTCGATGACTCCACGCCTGTCCGAGCCTGCATTATCCAGTATGACCTCATAATTTTCAAGCATTTGCCTGCGGTTCAGTCCAAGACCGTCGAAAGCACCTGCCTTTATCATATTTTCAAGGGCTTTTTTGTTCAGCTCCCTGCCCCCGACACGCTCGCAGAAGTCCTGCAAGCCCCTGAAATCGCCGTTCTCACGGCGGTCCTGTATGAGCTTGTCAGCCAGTCCGCTGCCTGCGTTTTTTAT
The DNA here is from genome assembly GCA_017479805.1 of Ruminococcus sp. Classification (GTDB taxonomy): domain Bacteria; phylum Bacillota; class Clostridia; order Oscillospirales; family Ruminococcaceae; genus Ruminococcus. Next base: position 7,642 of record JAFVBU010000331.1, on the reverse strand, counting down.
GGCAAGAAGTCCGAAATACATTTTATTATCGGCAAAAGTAAAGCCCTTTCCGCTTTTGTTTATGTCAGGCGGATTCACAGTGATACCGTTCTCACGGCATGAGGTGATGTACTCAGCCAGCTTGTCGCTGCTGCCCATGACGCTCGACATCAGCGCCGCCATGTAAATGCCTCTGTAGTGATATTTCAGATAAGCCGTCTGGTACGCTAAATAGGCATAAGCGGCGGCATGGGACTTGTTGAAGGCATAAGACGCAAAGCTGACCATCTGGTCAAATATCTCATTGGCAGTCTGCTCAGGTATGCCGTTGTCCACCGAGCCGCTGACGAAGCTCTCACGCTCCTTCAGCATGACCTCATGCTTTTTCTTTGCCATCGCACGGCGAACGATATCCGCATGGCCGTAGGAATAGCCTGCCAGCTTTCGGCAGATCTCCATTACCTGCTCCTGATAGACCATACAGCCGTAGGTGTCGGAAAGGATGCTCTCCAGCGCAGGATGCTTGTAGACGATATTCTCGGGGTGCTTTTTGTTCTCAATATACACGGGGATGGACTTCATAGGCCCCGGGCGGTAAAGGGAAAGAATGACAATGAGGTCCTCCAGACGTTCGGGGCAAAGCTCCATGAGCCTTGCTGTCATGCCTGCGCTCTCGAACTGGAAAACACCGCAGGTGTCCCCCTCTGACAGCATTTTGTATACGTTCCCGTCGCTGAAATCGATGTTGTCAATGTCAAAATCAGGCTCAGTTCTGCGTATCTCCCTGACAGCGTCTCTTATGATGGTAAGGTTTCGCAGACCGAGGAAGTCCATTTTCAGCAGACCGAGTGACTCTAAAACCGTCATGGTGTACTGGGTTACCACCGTATCGTCATTTTTCTGTAACGGCACAAGGTCGCTGAGCGGAACAGCCGATATTACCACACCTGCCGCATGGGTCGAGGCGTGACGTGGCATTCCCTCCAGCTTTTTTGCCGTATCTATGAGCTTTCTTACACTTCTGTCGCTCTTGTAGAGCTGAGCCAGCTCCTCCGAGGTTTTCAGGGCGGTGCCGAGGTCATTTTTTATGTCTATCTGCTTTGCGACCTTATCACAGAGGTTGTACGGCAGGCTCATCACCCTGCCCACATCCCTGACAGCCGCTCTCGCTTTAAGGGTATCGAATGCGATTATCTCCGACACGTAGTCCTTGCCGTACTTCCGCACAACGTAGTCCTTGACGCTCTGCCGTCCCTCGATACAAAAGTCAATATCGAAATCGGGCATACTCACACGCTCGGGATTGAGAAAACGCTCGAAAAGCAGATTGAACTTCATGGGGTCGATGCCCGTGATACCGATACAGTACGCACAGAGACTTCCTGCTCCCGAACCACGTCCGGGTCCAACGGGGATATCGTGGCTTCGGGCATAGCGGATGAAGTCCCACACTATAAGGAAGTAGTCGGTATAGCCCATTTTCGTGATGACGGAAAGCTCATATTCAAGTCTGTCCGTCACAGCTTTTTCGGGGACTGTTCCGTATCTTTCGATCATTCCCTTTCGGCAGAGGCTTCGGAAGTATTCCTCGTTATCGGCAACTCCCTCGACGGTGAATTTCGGCAGCTTGATATTGCCGAACTCGAACTCCACATTGCACCTTTCGGCTATACTGACCGTATTTGCAAGAGCCTCCTCATGTCCGTGGAAAAGCTCCGCCATCTCGTCGGTAGACTTAACGTAGAATTCGTCGGTCTCAAAGCTCATGCCCGTAGGCTCGCCCAGCACCTTTCCCGTCTGTATGCACAGCAGGATATTCTGCATTTCTGCGTCCTCCCTGCTGATGTAGTGACAGTCATTTGTAGCCGCAAGGGGTATGCCTGTTTCTGCTGAAAGCCTGTACAGCTTTGGCAGTATCTGCCGCTCCGCTCTTATGCTGTGATCCTGCACCTCGATGAAGTAATTGCCCTCGCCGAAAATTTCCAGATACTCCATAGCTTTGGACTTTGCTTCCTCATAGGTGCTGTTCATCAGAAGCCACGGTATCTCACCTGCAAGACAGGCGGAAAGGCATATAAGTCCGCTGTGATATTTTTTCAGCAGCTCCACGTCCACTCTCGGGCGGTTGTAGAGGCCCTCTATGCCTGCCAGTGAGACCAGCTTTACCAGATTGCGGTAGCCCTCATTGTTCTCGCAGAGCAGTATCAGATGATAGGGGGAGCTGTCCAACCCTGCTTCCCTGTCATGCCTTGTACGCCTTGCCACATAGACCTCACAGCCGATAATGGGCTTGATACCCTCCTTTTTTGCCTCGTTCCAGAACTCCACAGCACCGTACATATTTCCGTGGTCGGTTATGGCGGCGGCTGTCTGTCCCAGTTCCTTAATGCGCTGAATCAGCGGCTTTATCCTGCAAGCGCCGTCAAGCAGACTGTACTCGGTATGCAGATGAAGATGTACAAAGTCACTGTTGTTCATTGCGGTTTTACCTCGTTTCGCAGTTCGTCGGCAATTTTAGCCAGCTTTTTGAATCGGTGGTTCACTCCCGAACGGCTTATGGGCACGGACAGGCTGTCCCCTATCTCCTGCAAGCTCATATCCACATTTTCAAGACGCATTTCCGCTAATTCCTTTAATTCATCCGAAAGCCAGTCAAGTCCCTTGACCTTGCTGATATAGTTTATATCCTCTATCTGCTTCATTGCCGCACTTACCACCTTGTCGATGTTCGCAGCGTCACAGTTGGCGATACGGTTGGCTTTGTTGCGGACATCCTTGTATATCTTCACATTCATAAGCTCAAGGGTGCACTGCTGTGCGCCGATGAAGGTCAGCGTATCCTCTATGGACTCGCTTCCCTTGATATACACCACGTACTGTCCACGTCTGGTCATCATTCCTGTGGTCACACCGATATCACCGAGAAGAGTTGCAAGCTGTACCGCAAGCCCCTCCTCGGGAACGGTGAATTCCATGTGGTACTCCTTTGACGGATCGTTGACGCTTCCGCAGGCGAGAAATGCTCCTGCCGTAAAAACTCCGAGACTACTGGTGGCAATAATCTCGGAATCTATCATCCTCTCACCGTCTGAGAGCCTGTATTTGCTGAATATGCTGTCAATCAGCGCTTTATCGGTTATCTCATAAATGTACAGCACCGCTCCGCTTTTCCGAATATGCTCACGGCAGCTTATCTCCTGCCTGAACACGGCACGGAACAATTCCCTGAACTGTTCCGCCGCCACAGGACTTTCCGTCTGAAAACACACCTGTTCCCGTGAAAGGGACTTGCCGAAAAGGAGCATACCGTAAAGGCAGGCAAATCTTTTGTCCTTGTCGCTGATGGACTCGCTTATCTCCTGCCTTACATCGTTTGAGAATGACATTTGCTTCACTCCTATTTTTGGGGTATGTAACTTTTTTGGCGGTTCGCAGCAATTACGCAAATGCCCGTTCACTCCCGACCACCTAAAATTTTCCCCATTTTTTACTTCATCCTATACTGCATAAATGACGAAAGCTGTCACACAAATTTCTTATCCTTTGTCACATCACGGTGATACTTCTGCACCTTGTAGCCGCCATCGATGAGGTGCTGAGTCATAAGCTCGGCAAAGGTGATGGAACGGTGCTTGCCACCTGTGCATCCGAAAGCAATGACAAGCTGGCTCTTGCCCTCATGGACGTACATGGGGATAAGGAAATCTATAAGGTCACAGAGCTTCGTGAAAAGCTGCTGCGAGGATTCATGGCTCATAACGTACTCACGGACGCAGTTGTCAAGTCCCGTGTGATTTTTCAGCTCGGGGATATAGTACGGGTTAGGCAGACATCTGACATCGAAAACAAGGTCTGACTCCGTGGACACGCCGTACTTGAAGCCGAATGACATTACCTTGATAATGAGCGAATCCGAATCCTTTTCGAGGAAAAGCTCCTTTACCTGCTCTTTGAGCTGTGACGAGCTGAGGTTGGAAGTCTCTATGTAGTAATCAGCGATCTCTCTGAGCTGTGAAAGCTGCTGCCATTCGTACTTTATGGCTTCGTGCATATTTCCGCTGAACTTCTCATCCAGCGGATGCTTTCTGCGAGTCTCCTTATAGCGCTTGATAAGCACCTCGTCGCTTGCTTCGATAAAGAGCACCTTCACATTGACGTCGCTGCTTGATTTGAGAGCCTGCCATGAGCGGAATATCTCCGCAAACATATCTCCCGATCTTATGTCCACCGCAGCGGCTATTTTGTCGATACCTGTTTCAGACTGCTTACACAGGTCAACAAACTGAGATATCAGCATGGGCGGGATATTGTCTATGCAGTAATAGCCGATATCCTCCATAACGTCCATAACGCTGGACTTTCCCGAGCCTGACATTCCCGTTACTATCAATAACTCCATAAAATATTTCTTCTCCTTATTTCAGGATAACAGGCTCAAGCTCCAGAACAAAGCCTGTTTTCTCCTTTACTATCTCTTTTACCTTTCCGCATAGCTCCAGAACGTCCGCACAGGTCGCATAGCCCTTGTTGATAACGAAGCCGCTGTGCTTTTCGCTTACCATAGCGCCTCCGCAGGACATTCCTTTAAGTCCGCAAACATCGATGAGGCGTGAAGCGTAGTCTCCCTCGGGGCGCTTGAATGTGCTTCCTGCGCTGGGATAATCAAGGGGCTGCTTTGCCGTGCGCTTAGCCATACACTCGTTCATAGCCTGCTTTATGGCATCGGGGGCGCCCTCTTTGAGCTCGACTGTCACCGAGGTTATGACATAATTCTTGTCTGAGAAAAAGCTGTGACGGTAGGAAAGGTCGAGGTCCTCTGCGCCGATGGTCTTTATCTCGTAGTTTTCGTCGATATACTCTGCTGACACAACAACGTCTTTCATCTCGCTGTTGTAAGCGCCTGCGTTCATGAAAAGAGCACCGCCGACTGTTCCGGGGATGCCGAAAAGGTTCTCCATTCCCGAAAGTCCCACCTGCTGTGCACGGGCACAGGCATAGGAAAGCAGAGCGCCTGATTCACAGCGCAGTCTGTTTCCGTCAACTTCAATATTGGCAAAGTCTCCGCCGAAAAGGAGGATTATGCCGTCAAAGCCCTCGTCGGCTGCAAGGATATTGCTTCCTCTGCCGAGGATACCGTATCTCACGGAATTTTCGTCCGCATACCTGAGAAGTCTTGCTGCGGACTCTGCGGAATTTATCTTGATGAGTGCCCTGCACGGACCGCCAAAGCGGAAAGTAGTGTATTCACTGAGCGGACACTCGGGAGTTATCTTGCATCCCAGTTCATCGCAAAGCGCTGTAAGTTCATTGATATTTACCATATTTACCCCCAAAAGTCTCTTTTAGAATGTTTCATAATCACGTACAACTTCCTTAGCGTCCGACTCCATACCAAGACGGTTGAGAAGCTCTCTTGCGGCATTGTAGCCCATCTTCTTCTGCCTGTTGTTCATAGCGGCAACCTCAAGGATAACGGCTAAGTTTCTGCCCGGCTTTACAGGAATGGTCAGCGACGGTACTTTTACGCCGAGGATGGACACAAACTCAGTATCCACACCCATTCTGTCGTACATCTTCTCGGAATTCCACTGCTCCAGCTCTACTACAAGATCCAGCTTTTCGGTGGTCTTTACAGCACCGATACCGAACAGGCGGCGGGCATTGATAATGCCTATGCCACGGAGTTCGAGGAAGTGGCGGATATTGTCGGGAGAGCTTCCCACAAGGCTGATATTTGACACCTTGCGTATCTCAACAGCGTCGTCCGCAACCAGTCTGTGACCACGCTTTACAAGCTCGATGGCAGTCTCGCTCTTTCCGACACCGCTCTCGCCTGTGATGAACACGCCCTCGCCGTAGATCTCGATAAGTACGCCGTGACGGGTAATTCTCGGTGCAAGGGTGAGGTTGAGGAATGCGATAAGTCCCGATATAAAGTTCGAGGTGCTCTCCTTGCTTCTGAGAAGCGGAACCTCGAATTCCTTTGCCAGCTCCAGCATTTCAGCGAAATACGGAAGCTCACGGGTAATGATGAGTGCAGGGATACGCTGTGAGAAAAGAAGCTGTAATCTCTCTCGTCTGGTCTTTTCGTCGATGGTGGAAAGGTACGCAAACTCCATCTTGCCGATGATCTGTATGCGCTCGGGGTTGAAGTACTCATAGAATCCCATGAGCTGCAAGCCCGGACGGTTTACATCGTTCTCGTCTACCATAAGTTCGTTTGCATCCTTATGGATGTAGATCACTTCAAGTTTGAATTCGTCTATCACACGCTGTAATGAGACATTGAATTTATCTGCCATATTCTTGCTCCGTTCTCCGATATTATCGGGGTTATTTTATTATACAGGAATTTATGCCGTATTCTTTTACTGCTTCCGCAGCCTTTGTGATATCCGAGGGATTGAAATTCGCTCCCGATATCTTCACTATCACATTGAAGCCGCTTATATCGTCGGCTATAAGGTCGAGCATCTTCTCGATATTATCTGCGGCTGTACCGCTGAAATCGTAGACTGTGTCACCTGTGAACACGCCGTAGCGGATGGCGTCGAGGTCGATGTTCACCACAAGTGTATTGACCTTCAGCGTCATTGGCTGCAAGACCTCCTCGCTGCCGCTGAGTACATCCGCAGCGGAGACTTCAAGGTACATAGCCGAGCCCTTGCTGATGATATGCTCGTAAAATGTATTCGCCGCCGAGGTCATAGCCTGCCAGCGTTCGCCGCTTACCACCGACTCGCCCAGAAACTCCACATCCGATTCACGGAATTCTGGGAACGTGAAGTCGCTGCATATCACCTTGCCGAAGCCCGAGCCTGATATCTCGTCGATGAGGCTGATATTATAGTCAACAGCAGTCTGCGAGAAAGGCGACGTCCACGGCTTTCCGCCTGCGTCAAAGGCGTTGTCCAGCCACTGTGAACCGTCGTCAAGGGTGATGTAGCCCATATCGGGAAAAGTAGCAGGAGTGATATTGTCGTCGAAAATGCTGATATTCGCAATGGGCTTGTAGCCGTCCTGCACGATGGCGGAGACTATCTCGCTGAGGGACATTTGTCCCTGAACAGCCCCCGAATGTTTAGCCGCAAGGATATTGCTGGCATAGTATATCTTTCCGCCGCTGACTTTAAGCGGTACCTCCACATATTCAATGTCAGAGCCCTCGGGGATACGTTTCAGTGCCGTTTTCAGCACATCGCCGCTTATGAGGTCGGTGCTGCTGAGGGAGAATCCCAGTACAGCCTCGGTCTCCACAACGGGTGCAGAAGCATCATTTGTCGCAGGCTGGTCACTTTCTGCCGCACCAATAAGATTTCCGCTGTCGTCGGTAGGTGCTTCGGTGGGAAGCGTGGTGGGCTGAGGAAGCTCGCTGTCGCCTGCTTTTTTTGTATATTTCATTATAGGCTCGGCAACGCTGTAGCCGATGAAGCCTATGCCGCCTAAAAGGAGTACGGTAAGTCCCACAGAAAAGGCTTTTCCCACAGGGCTTTTACCGTAGTAGTTCTTTTCCTTTGTCTTGTATATCTTCCTTCCTCTATTCTTGAACCTCATGTATTATCTCTCCTGTGTTACTTTAATGCATAAACAGCCATTGAGATTATTCCCAGATATATGAGCATAGCAGGGAATCCTCTGAATGACGCAGGCACCTTTTCGGAGT
>JAFVBU010000330.1 GCA_017479805.1 Ruminococcus sp. | reverse complement strand
TAGCCGAGCCGTCGGAGATGGTCACGTAAACATCAACAGATTCGGTATCTGCGGCATAAGCGGTCATGCAGACGGATGAACAAGAGAGCAGAGCGGCTGCCATAAATGGGATAAACTTTTTCATATAAACACTCCTAAAAAATACTTTCCGAAGGTATCGGAAAGCAGTGAAAGCGCCGTATTAAACGGTCAGTTTTTCATTGCCCAAAAACGTACCTTCAACGTATCCTGACGAGCGACCCGACTTTTACGGTAGTGACTGCTGCGGCGGACTTTCACCGCACTTCCCTCAGTTTCAGGACAAATAACATTATATCACAGTGAATGGCAAATGTCAATGTTTTAAGGCAATACCGCACAAAGATTGTGCTGAAGATGCGCCGTCAGATTTTTCGTCAAATTGTATAGAGATTCCGCAGGCATACTGGTCTGTCGGTCAGCCCCTCTGTCAGCTTCGCTGACACGTCCCCACACCCCACTGGGGGAGACCACGTATGTCAAGGAATTTCTGTGCAAGATGACGGAAAATATACAAGCAGATTCAGTACAAAGCCGTCAGGCGGGCTCTGTGCGGTGTTGCCTTAAATTAAGCGTCACGCTGCGTTCTATTTTGCTGCATTTACGAAACTTGTGGAACGTCGAGGGCGGCGTTCCCTACAGATTAAGTATTCTAATCAAAAAATCAATCCGGTAACTTATTGTCAAACACTCTTGACAACTGCAAAAAGATGAATTATAATTATCGGGTAAGGAGATGATCTTAATGGCAAATGTTTCAGCAGAAAAGGCTCTGAAAAATCAGCTCGCTTCTGTGTGCATGGAGGGCTTCCGCTTTACCGAAAAGGAGCTTGACAACGTGAAAAAATGTCTCAGCGGCGAGCTGAGCTTCAAGCAGTTCACCGACAAGATCGTCAAGGACGTTCGGAGAAAATAAATGGCTGTCTACAGGATAAAGGGCTGTCAGTGGAACTGCTACCCTGACACTACCGTCCTCATAAATAAAATGGATATCCGTGATCAGGCGGAGCTTGACGCTGTGGAGAAGCAGATAACCCTGCTCCGTGGCATACAGGCTGAACAGGAAACTAAGTTCTGCAACGTGGACTTTGAGTTTTACAAGTCCCTGCATAAAAAGCTGTTCGGCGATCTCTACGACTGGGCAGGCAAGCTGAGGAATATCAACATTTCAAAGAAAGGCACGGTTTTCTGCGACTATAAGGAACTGGAGCATATAGGATGTATGAAGTTTGCAAGGCTGAAAAAGCTGGATTTTCTGCGGAATATGGACGATGATGAGTTTCTGGACGAGCTTACGGAGCTTTACCATGACCTTAATATGCTTCACCCTTTCCGTGAGGGAAACGGTCGGACGCTGAGACTGTTTGTGACCCTGCTTGTGAGAAATGCGGGCAGGGATATAGACTTTGCCGCAGGCGATGGGGATATTCTTACCATTGCGGCAATAAGAGCGGCTCAGGGCGATATATCCATGCTCAGAGGGGCTTTTGAGGAGATAATAATATAAGGTAAAAATAACGCAGGTCATATTTAGGTGACCTGCGTTTTTTATGCCGATGGCGAGACTTGAACCCGCACACTTTCGTACTTGATTTTGAGTTTTTTAGTCATCATTCCATTCCAGAGATTTTTATAACCTCATGTTGCTTTCTGTTCCCGATTCTGCGTCATTTTTCGGGCGCAAAGCGAGAAAAACAGCGATAATGCTTGATTTGCAAAAATCGGAAAAATGATCGTTTTGGTAGATTTTTGGTAGGACAACGATTCTTCTGCACTTGGTACTATGACTTTGGTGCCACCGACAATGGTGACATTAAATATTGGGAGTTTAAGAGCGATACCGAAGATCTGCTCGATGAGCTATTCGCTGCGGAGTATGAGTTTGTTTATTGGTATGATAACAAGTCACGCTGGGAAAGTCTTGATAATTATGTTTATTTCGGCGGCGGCAACAGCACGAACGGCAGTTACTATTACTGCGAACAATCAGCGAATAAAGGCAGCGGAAACTGGACTTATCAATTCAAGCCTACTTCCTATACCTCGGAGCTTGGACAGTATATTGACGGTGACGGCTACTGTTATCTGAACAGCAGTTATCGTGTGTTGAATCCAAATGATGATTATGCACTCACGGGCTACTATATCCTCGACAACCGTTATTTTGCAGACAGCGCCCACACAAAAGAGCCTTTCTATTGGGTGGACGGTGACGGCAATTTCTTCTTCAAAAATCATGATGGAAATAATCAGTACCGTTCTTTCTACGGCTGGACGGACGATGATGCGTGGTTTATGATCACCGAGACCGATGCCAGAGCGTGGACGGGTGATGATGACTGCTCCGCACTTTTCGGATATGTGCAGAAGCAGTATTGGAAAACGGAGTGCAACCTTTATTATAACGTAAAGCAGAAAAAGACCTTTGATGAAGTCATAGCGGACAAGCTCGGTACGCTCTCCAACAAAACGGAGAGACTGGCTTACTACAATCTGCTTGTCGGCAACGAGGACGGAAAAGAAAAGGACGATCATTCCGTTAAATCGACAAGTGCTGAGGAAAAGACGGAGACTGTTGAGGTCATTTATGAATTTCCTTTTGAGGACGGCTGGACAGGCTGTTTTGCGGGCGAAAGAGCCTCGGGCTTAAAGGCTCAACCTGCTTCCGGTGCAATATACGGCTCTGTTGTCGATCCTGTAACCGACACAGGAATTCGCCGTGATGAATACGGAGATTACTGTGCGGCATTAGGGCTGTTTTTTGGCTACGATTGGGATCGGTACTTGATCGAGCTTGAGAACGGAACACAGTTTACTGTCAAGCAATGTGACAGCAAGGGCTGGGCTGATGACGGCGAGGGAAAGTACCACAACTT
>JAFVBU010000029.1 GCA_017479805.1 Ruminococcus sp. | reverse complement strand
GGAGCGGAAGTTTTCTCCTGATAAACGATCTTAGCTGCTGAGCCGCCTGAGACAGTCCTTTTTTCAAGGGTACTGAGCTTGGACTTGATGAATTCCGTTTCACTGTCAAGGCGTTCAAGAAGCGCATTGTTGTTGCGGACGTTGACGCTTACGGTCTCAAGGTCACGGCGCAGGTCGCTTTCGTTTTCTTTAAGCGGCACACGGCTGCTGCCGATATCCTTGTCGAGAGCCTCGAAGGCAGGGAGGATACAGCCGAAAATACGCCTTTTCAGCCAGCCCTTTATGCCTTTTTCATTATTTATATCGTACAGGAATTTAGAAATATTACTGCTCATAGTCAGACACTCCATTTATGTTTTATTCTCGTTATTCCTGCGTCTCCTGTGTTAGATATCATTTCTGCCTTGTATATCTGTCGGCAGTAATCCACGGGGATGCCGTCCCCTGTTTCTATGGCGAAGTCGAAGCTGTATTCCGACGGAAGCAGCAGAACATCCTCCAGGATTATCTCGGCTTTTCCGTCTTTTGTAAGGGTTATGTCGCCTGTGCGGTCTATCCTTGTGTTTGTGCCGTAGCACTGTATACCCTCACGGTTGAAAATGCCTATGCCGAAAACAGCGTCCTCGACAGTCTCGCTGACGGTATATTCAATAACGAAGCGGATAGTCTCGCCTGTGCGGAAGATATTCTTCTCTTTGCCGTCCTCGCCGTAGGAAGTTACAGATTTTATGCGAGCCTTGCCGTTGCCCCAGCGTTTGCCGTTTTCCTCGGTAGGAGTTTCGGTATTGCTGACTTTTCCGTTATCCTGCATCTCACGGCTCATGAAATCCAGATATTCCAGGTCCACTTCCTTCGGCGGCCCCATAGCTCTGATAAGGCCGTCATATATCCAGATAGAGCGGTCGCATATCTGCTCTATCTGACCGAGAGAATGGGAAACTATAACAATAGTAGTGCCCTGAGCCTTTATCTCTTTCAGCCTTGCGAAGCATTTAGCCTGAAAGTTTGCGTCACCTACGGCAAGTATCTCGTCGATGAGGAGAATGTCAGCGTCAACGTTTATCGCAACGGAAAATGCCAGACGCATATACATACCCGATGAATAAGTGCGGACAGGGTTGTCTATGAAATCTTCCAGCTCGGAAAATGAGATTATATCGTCAAGTCTTGCATCTATCTCCTTTTTTGTGAGACCGAAGATAGCGGCGTTTGTGTAGATATTCTCTCTGCCGCTCATATCGGGATGAAAGCCTGCACCAAGCTCGATAAGGCTTGAAACACGGCCGTTCATGGTTATTGTACCACGGTCGGGATACATTATCCTTGTGAGGAGCTTCAGTGTAGTGCTTTTGCCGCAGCCGTTTCTGCCGATAAGTCCCACAGCTTCGCCCTTGTTCACGGTAAAGCTTATGCCTTTCAGCACTTTCCTTTCCTCGTAGCTGCTTCTCTTGCGGAAAAGCAGCCTTTCTTTCAGCTGTGAGCCTTTGTCGGGATAGACCTTGAAGCTTTTGGTTATATCCTTTACGATTATTGCCTGTTCACTCATCACAGTTCCTCCGCAAAGCGTCTCTGAAGCTTGTTGAAAACGATACCGCCGACGACAAGGAAGAATACTCCCAGCCCTGCCGCAGAAATGAGAGAGGTCAGGTCGGGCATCTGCTTGTAGTAAAGCACATCACGGTAGCAGCCTATGACATGGGTCATGGGGTTGAGACCGAATACAGGCAGCAGTCTGTCGGGTATCATTGACTTGTCGTACATTATGGGAGTCATATACATCCAGACCATTGAGACTATGCCGAGGATATGTTCAAGGTCACGGAAGTATACTGTCACAGCCGAGGTCAGCAGAGCCATTCCCAGAGCGAGGAGATATTCCACCGCCATGATTACGGGAAGGGTCAGCAGGGCGGCAAAGTTGAAGCCTGTCCCCGAGACCATGATGACTGCGAAAATGACAATGAAGCACAGCAGCATATTGACGAAGCAGCTTGTGACATAGGATATGGGGATGACCATACGTGGGAAGTAAATTTTCTTGATAAGGTCTTTCTGAGCGACGATAGAGGCTGCACCGACGGTAATGGAAGATGAGAAGAATATCCACGGTATCAGCGCAACGAAAAGGTAGAGGTAATAGCGTTCGATGTTGGTTTTGAGGATGAAAGAGAATACAACGGTGTATACCACCAGTTGCAGGAGAGGGTTTATGAAGGTCCAGAGGAAGCCGAGAGCAGAGCCTTTGTAGCGGCCTCTGAGGTCTTTGCGGACAAGGCTTGCGATCATCTGTCTGTACGCATAAAGTTCTTTTATAGTGTTCATTATGAACTCCTTCTGAAAGTACGCATTATTAATCAAATTATAACATATACGGAATTTTATGTCAACCAATGGACAGCACCGGCCGGCATTTTTAATGCATAATGCGTAATTATGGTGTCCGCTTTGTGGACGGATATGAATTGTGCCGCTGAGTTAGCGGCCTTTGCTTTATTTACCATGAGCCGCATCTGTAGGGGCGCACAGTGTGCGCCCTC
>JAFVBU010000329.1 GCA_017479805.1 Ruminococcus sp. | reverse complement strand
TGTCAACTCCGAAGCAGAAGCCTGCGGAATCCGCAACAGTGACCTTACTCATCTGCACCGTCCTCCTTTTGCTCCAGTAGCGGCTGTTCAGCGGCTTCAAGGGAAAGCTGTCCGCCCTCCACAAGCTCCTTGATATCAGCCATATAGCGGTTTTTCAGCTTCACAAGCTGTCTCGGGTTGGGCTCTTCACTGCTTTCCACGTACTCCGTGGGGTCAATGGGAGTGCCGAACTTGATGGTGACCTTTGTGCGGAATTTCAGCTTCTCGCCGTAGCAAACTCCGACGGGAACAATGAGCCTGCCCGAACGTGCTGCAACCAGAGCCGCACCTGTGTGACCCTTGTGCACCTTGCCGTCCTTAGAGCGTCCGCCCTCGGGGAATATCATGAGATTGCCTGTTTCAAGCCTTTCAACGGATGTGTCGATAACGCCCATATCGCCCTTGCCACGTGACACGGGGAATGCTCCGAGAGCGGAGATGAGCCGGCCGAAGAACTTATTCTTGAAAAGCTCCTCCTTAGCCATGAACGACAGCTTTCCACTGATGAACGAGCCAACAAGGGGCGGATCGGCATTTGACCTGTGATTCGGGGTATATATCGCCGTCGTTTCCGCAGGGATATTCTCCTTGCCCTCTATCTTTATGTTGTATGCGATGCGGAAATAGCACCGCAGGATGAACTGCAAAAATTTATACATTTACTCAGCACCGCCAGTCTTTTCGGTAATTATTCTGACTATTTCATCAGCGGACTGTTCAAGGTTCAGCTCAGTGGTATCCACAAGAACAGCGTCCTCAGCCTGTTTCAGAGGGGACACCTCACGGGTCATGTCCTGACGGTCACGCTCGATGATATCGCTGAGAATTTCCTCGTAGCACGGGCAGTTTGGCTTCTCGGAAAGCTCCTTGAAGCGGCGGTTCGCACGTTCCTCAGCGGAAGCGGTAAGGAAAATTTTAACGTCGGCGTTGGGCAGTACAACAGTGCCGATGTCACGTCCGTCCATGATAACATTATTCTCAGCGGCTATTTTCTGCTGAGTGCCGAAAAGGTACTTGCGGACGGCAGGGATGGCGGAGGTGCGTGAAGCCGCCATAGATATCTCAGGAGTCCTGATAAGGTCGAAAACGTCCCTGTCACCGAGGAAAACTCTCTGTGCGCCGTCGATGAAGCGGAGAGAAACGTCAGCCTTTTCAAGGGAAGTCTCAATTTCATCGTCGGGGATGTTGTTCTCGGTGATGAAAAGGGCGATAGTACGGTAAAGAGCACCCGTGTCAACGTAGATATAGCCCAGCTTAGCCGAAACCATTTTTGCGATAGTGCTCTTGCCTGCACCTGCAGGTCCGTCGATTGCGATGTTGATATTCTTCATAATAAAAACTCCTTTTATTTATTAACTTTATCATGTACCCTTGCACATTCCGTGCACCGCCCCAAGCGGTCAAGCTCCATTTTCGGGAGCGTTTTCATAAGCTTCCTTGCCGAAACTGTGTCTTTGAAATCGGAAAGCTCAATGTACGGACTGTAGCCGCTTTTTCCGCAGAGAGCGCAGGTGTTGATGTACTTCTTTGCTGATGAGTTCCATTTCTCGATATACAGCGAAAAACCTCGCTTTGTGTGCTTGCTGTGGGACATAAGCTCACTCCATATCGGGAATATAGTACAGCGCCGCTCTGATATCCTCGGAAAGCTCCATAAGTATCCGCCATTCCTCGGCATTTTTCACAGCCTCCACGTTCCACAGCTCGGGACTTGACTTTTGAAGGGAGCAGAACGTGTCATACAGTCCCCTGCTCTTTTCGGCGATATCACGGTCTATCCAGCCCTCGTCGAGATAGATTCTCAGATTCTTCCCGCAGAGATAAGTCCTGATGTAAATGTCCAGATCCTCGAAAACACGTGTCCCCACTGTCACCTCGTCCTCGTCACGGAGAGCGGTGGTGAAGCTGTCGAGAGTGCGGATATAGCCGATGTAGATATGTTCCTTTGTAAAACTGAATTTGTCCATATTTCATCCTTTCAGGTTCTGACAGACCGATATGACGAAGTCCGCCCCGATAACAGCAATGGCAGCAACGCTGAACGCCGTACAGAAGCCCTTTGGCAGCTTTTCGCCGAGCTTTCCCGACAGCGGATGGAGACCGTAGAAGTACGCCACCGCCATTATGCCGAAGATGGTGCTTGATACCCCCGACGAGCGGTCAAGTATGGAAAAAGCCCATCCCTTGTACGTCCAGAACTGCTTGTGGAAGATGAATTCCAGCAGATAGGACGCTCCCAGCTCAAATACCGTAGTTATGGCAAATGAGGCGGCAAACAGCACTATGGGGTTCAGCCTTTTCCGCAGCAGAGCCAGAAGCAGGAACGCACCGACGGCGTAAATGGGGACGATGGGGAGATGAAGTATTCCCCTGTTCTCGAAGCGGTGGAGCAGTACCCACACCGTCACGACCTCGTATATCCATCCAACGAATCCGGCAGCCACGAACTCGAATACATAGCGGAATACCGTCCTTGACGTTATTTTTTTCGTGATAACCACTCCCTCCGCTCTCTTGTTTAGTAAGTAGTGTGGTGTCCCTTCGTGGACGGATTAAAAATTGCAGAAGCGCACAGTTTGCACCCGTCAGGGCTTTATTCGGTCATAATCGGGCGCACAATGTGCGCCCCTACTGCTTTCTGCTTTCTGACTACTGACCACTCTTTAGGGCTATTTCATGGACGATTTCAGCCAGTCTTTCCGAGTGGAGCATCGGCATATAGTGACCGCCGCTGACCTCGTAATAAGCCTTGTCGGGAGCGTTCACCTTGCCGAAATATTCCTTGACCATCGGGAACATTATAGTATAGTCCGCATCACCGTTGACAAGGTAAAAGGGCACTTTATAGTCATATTCTCCTGCAACAGAGGCATCCTTGCGTCCGCCGTAGGTTATCATTTCCAGATACGGGAACCAGTCCAGGTCATTCAGATCTCTCGGAAGCTGGTGGAAAAATAAGTTATAGTAGTCTTTCAGCGACCAGTAGGGATTGAAGATCATGGCAGTTATTACATTCACATCACCTGCAAATTCCGAGTCAGGCTCAGTATATTTGTCATATATTTTACCGTAATTATTTGCCTCTTCGATCATTTCATCTGTCGTCATAGCGTCCCAGTCAGACTGTTCCGTCTTAACATTTTCGGCTATTTTATGCAGTTCAGCATCATCCTTTGTCCATTCCAGAGCCTGCTTCTTGAAGGCTTTGAGCATCTCCATATCGTCCACAACGAAGCTGAGACCGATGTAAGCGTCGTACTTTTCAGGGTGGTCGAGGACTAAATTCGCTCCCATCATCGAGCCCCACGACATACCCATAACGGTAATTTTGTCCTTGCCCATGTAGTCACGGAGGAAGTCAGTCATGACCTCACCGTCACTGAGAAGCTGTTTGACAGTGACCTGTGTGCCGTTATTATGCTCGGGGCGCCAGCTTTTACCGCAGGCACGCTGGTCCCAGTTGACAACGGTGTAGTCCCTGCTCAGCTTGCGGAGAACAACGTAGTCCTCGTCGCTGGTAGCCTGTCCCGGACCGCCGTGAAGATAGAGCAGAACGGGGTTATCCCTGTCCTGACCGTAAATATTTATCCACTGCTTGTCGCCGTTTACGTCCACATACAATGTCTCGTTGATACCGCCGTCGGGGGTGCGGTTATTGATAGTTCTGCCCACCTGACGGACGATGAGGAACAATATATCTATGATAATTATTATAATTAACAGCCACTTGATAATGTTTAATATTTTCTTAAATGCTTTCTTCATGATGTTATCCCTCTTTTGAATAAATGGAGAATTATTGTATCGGCTTCGCCGATAAATTTAAATATATGAGCGCAGCGAACACTTTCATTCTCAATTCTTAACAGTTTATCGCCGCCGTATATGCCGTAGAAAAGGCGATTTGCAGGTTGAATCCACCTGTGTATGCGTCAACGTCTATGACCTCACCTGCGAAGTAAAGACCGCCTACCAGCTTAGACTCCATTGTCTTGGGGTCTATCTCCTTTACCGAAACTCCGCCGCTTGTGACGATAGCCTCGTCGATGGGACGGAAGCCCGATATACGCACGGGAAAGGCTTTGAGAAGCTCCCCGAATCTCCGCCTCTGCTCCTTTGTAATGCTGTTGACCTTCTGCTCCGCAGGTATGCCCGACAGCTTTACTGCAACAGGGATGAGCTTTGCAGGCAGCAGCTTGCGTATGCCGTTGGAGAAGTCACGGTTGAGATTCTCCCCGAAATCACGCTGTATCCTTGCGTCAAGCTGTTCGGGTGTGAGGGCAGGTTTCAGGTCAATGAGCAGCTTGTAGCGGTTCGGCTGCATATCCCGAATGTGGGAGCTTGCACTGAGCACCAGCGGTCCGCTTACGCCGAAGTGAGTGAACAGCATTTCGCCCATTTCGCTGTATATAGCCTTTTCGCCGTCCATCAGCTTCAAGGTGACGTTGCGGAGTGAAAGTCCCATCATCTCCGCACAGTATTTATCGGGAGAAACAAGAGGCACAAGGCTCGGTTTCAGCTCTGTGACCGTATGTCCTACCGACTCCGCAAGGGTATAGCCGTCCCCTGTCGAACCTGTGTTGGGGTAGGACTTGCCGCCGCAGGCAATGATGACCGAAGCGGACGGGTATATCTTTCCGCCTGCCTTAACTCCCGTAACAGCGCCGTTTTCGGTAACAAGAGCAGTCACACGGGTATGGACGGTCTGCACACCGAGGTTCTTCATCTCATGTGCAAGAGCGTCGGCGATATCGTTGGCATTGTCGCTGACGGGGAACACACGGTTTCCTCTCTCGGTCTTTAGGGGAACACCCAATTCCTCGAAAAAAGCCATAGTGCTGTCAGCGTCGAAATTGGCAAAGGCGCTGTAGAGAAAACGTGGATTTACAGGGATATTCCGCATATGCTCCTCGACAGGGCTGTTATTGGTGACGTTGCAGCGCCCCTTTCCTGTGATACGCAGCTTGCGCCCCAGCTTTTCGTTCTTCTCGAACACAATGACGCTCTTTCCCCAGCGAGCCGCCTGAACCGCCGCCAGACAGCCTGCCGCACCGCCGCCAATGATAATTACATCAGTCATAGTTTATCCCTTTCTCTTTCCGCCGAACTTGTTCTTCTGCGAGCCGTTTCTGCCGTTATTCCTCAGTGCTGCGTTATTTCTGCCATGTGGGACATTCTTTTTTCCGTGGGCATTTTTCTGTGTCTGCACAGGCTTCTTGTCGTCCTGAACCAAACAGTTGGGCGATGAACCGATAAGGTCACGGCGTCCCGCCTTTTTCAGCGCTTCGAGGACTATCTCCCTGTTCTGGGGGCGGAAATACTGTAACAGCGCCCTCTGCATAGCCTTTTCTTTCGGTGTTTTCGGCACGTAGACCTTTTCCATCGTGTAGGGGTCAAGCTCGGTGTAGAACATGGCTGTGGATATGGTTCCGGGGGTCGGGTAGAAGTCCTGAACCTGCTCGGGGCGTATCTTGTTGTCACGTAGGAACAGCGCAAGGTCAATGGCTTCGTTTAGGGTGCTTCCGGGGTGGGAGGACATCAGATACGGAACGAGGTACTGCTCCTTTCCCATGCCCTTGGTTATCTCGTAGAATCGCTTCTGAAAGCGCTTGTATGCCTCGATATGGGGCTTTCCCATTTTGTCCAGCACCACCGCCGAACAGTGCTCGGGAGCGACCTTGAGCTGACCGCTTACGTGGTGCATTATCAGCTCTTTCATGAACTCGTCGTCCTTGTCCTCTATGAGATAGTCGTAGCGGATTCCCGAACGGATGAAAACACGCTTTATTCCCTTTATTTTGCGGAGCTTACGAAGCATGGCGAGGTATTCCGTGTGGTCGACCTTTAGCGCAGGACATGGCTTTGGAGCGAGACATTTCTTTCCCATACACAGTCCCTTGCTGAGCTGTTTGTCGCATGATGGATGGCGGAAATCGGCGGTTGGACCGCCTACATCGTGGATATATCCCTTAAAATCGGGCATTTTGGTAATTCTCTCAGCCTCGGCAAGCACGGACTCCTCGCTTCGGCAGGTAACTCGCCTGCCCTGATGGAGAGCGATGGAGCAGAAGTTGCAGTAGCCGAAACAGCCACGGTTGTGGGTGATGGAGAAGCGAACCTCCTCGATACCAGGGACACCGCCTAAAGCCTCGTAGGACGGGTGATACTGCCTTGTATAAGGGAGCGAATAGATGTAGTCAAGCTCATCGGTGGTCAGGCTGTAGGCAGGGGGATTCTGCACGAACATCATTTTTCCGTGGCGCTGGATGATGGTCTTTCCGTAGACCTCATCCTGCCAGTCGTACTGTATCTTGACTGCCTTTGCGTACTCGGGCTTGCTGTCACGCACCTGCTCGAAAGAGGGACATTGAGCCGCACCGAGGGGAGTATTCACAGGCTCGGTCAGGTAGCACGTCCCCCTTATATCGTGGATATCACGTATATTCTCGCCCTTTGCCAGCCTCGGACAAAGCTCCCGGATCTGGTGTTCGCCCATGCCGTACATCAGCAGGTCTGCACCGCTGTCAACGAGGACTGAGGGTCTTACCGCATCGTCCCAGTAGTCATAGTGGGCGAAACGGCGCAGAGAGGCTTCAAGACCGCCGATGGCAATGGCGATATCCCCGAAATATTCACGAATTTTCTGACAATAGACAATGACCGCACGGTCGGGGCGCTTGCCAGCCTGTCCGCCTGCCGTGTACGCATCGTCGGAGCGCTTTCTCTTGGCGGCGGTGTAGTGAGCCACCATTGAATCGATGTTGCCTGCCGTTACCAGAAAGGCATATTTCGGCGCACCGAAACGCTTGAAGTCACGGTCGGTGTGCCAGTCGGGCTGTGAGATAATGCCGACGGTATAGCCCATAGCCTCGATAAGACGGGTAACGATAGCCGCCCCGAAGCTGGGGTGGTCAACGTAGGCATCGCCCGTTATGTAGATGAAGTCGAACTGCTCTATCCCCAGCTCGTCCATTTCCTTTTTCGTAGTGGGAAGAAATCCCTTGTACATATATCGCACCTCCCTGTTCAGGTTTCAGGTTTTAGGTGTCAGCTTGTAGGGGAGCCCACCCTCGGGCTCCCGTCCGTTGGTCGCATTGTTACCCACTCGGGAGGGCGAGGGCGCCCTCCCCTACAGACGGAAGCCTTAATTTGAATGTATATCACGGGCGCTCGGAAAGCGCCCCTACAGCCTGAGACCTGACACCTAAAAACTAAGCACTAATACACTAAAAACTAATCCATCTCCATACGCATACGGCGCTCGTCGTACTGCATTTTCGACATGAGGACACGGCGTGGTTTAGCGCCCTCGCTGGGACCTATAACTCCCCTGTCCTCCAGCTCGTCCATGATACGTGCGGCTCTTGCATATCCCAGCTTCAGCTTTCTCTGGAGCATGGATGTAGAAAGCTGACCTGCGTCAACGGCTACCTTTATGGCACGTTCAACGTAGTCCTCGTCACTTCCGTCAGCATATCCTGCATCGCCGCCGTCACTGTGGTCGCCCTTTGAAGCAGGCACAAAGCTGTCAACTGCCTCCTCGATGGACTTATCGTAGACCACTTCGTCATACTGCGCCTTGATAAAGTCAAGGGTAGCGCTGATATCCTTGTTGGACGCAAAACAGCCCTGCACACGGACGGGGTCACTTGCACCGATGGGCATATACAGCATATCGCCGTTGCCGAGGAGCTTCTCAGCACCTGCACAGTCGATGATGGTACGGCTGTCCACCTGAGACTTTACCGACAGAGCGATTCGGCTTGGGATGTTCGCCTTGATGATACCTGTGATAACGTCGGTGGTAGGACGCTGTGTAGCTACAACAAGGTGCATACCTGCGGCACGACCCATTTGTGCAAGACGCTGAATGGAGTCCTCCACCTCATTTTTTGCCACCAGCATCATATCAGCCAGCTCGTCGATGAATATAACTATCTGGGGCATTTTCTCAATATCCCCGTCCATTTCAGCCAGTTCGTTGTAGGATTTAAGGTCGTTCGCTCCCACATCCGCAAACATGGTGTATCTTCTCATCATCTCGTTTACAGCCCAGCCCAGTGCGCCTGCGGCTTTCTTAACGTCCACCACGATGGGGATGAGCAGGTGCGGGATACCGTCGAAAACCTTGAATTCAACTATTTTCGGGTCAATAAGAATGAGCTTTACCTCGTCGGGGTCGGCATTGAAAAGGATACTCATGATTATGGAACGGGTACATACAGACTTACCCGAGCCTGTAGTACCTGCAATGATAACATGGGGCATTTTTGCGATATCACCGAGAATAACGTTGCCTGTGATATCCTTTCCCACAGCAAAGGTCAGCTTGCTTGAAGCGTTTCTGAAATCGGGCACGGAGAGTATCTCCCTGAGAGTTACCATATCCTTAGTGCCGTTAGGTATCTCGATACCGATGGCGGATTTTCCCGGAACAGGAGCGATTCGCACACCCTGAGCCGCAAGGGACAGGGCAATATCGTCCGCAAGACCTGTTATCTTCTTGACCTTTACGCCCACGCCCGGCTGGACCTCGTAACGGGTTATGGCAGGACCACGGAAAATGTCCTTTATCTTCACCTCAACGCCGAAGCTGCGGAGGGTATTGACGATAACGTCGGCTTTGTCACGCATTTCCTGCATTGCCTCGGCTCTGTTGACACGGTTGTCCGCATTAGCCAGCAGATCGAGGGGCGGACGGATGTACACGGGCTTTGCAGGCAGCTCAGGCTCTTTTGCGATCTCCTCATCAATGTCAAAGGGCGGCAGCTCCATTGTCTTGCTGTCAGCCGCTTTGGTGATAAGCTCCTCAAGGCTTGAATCGTCACGCTCCTGCTCGGGTTCCATCTCAAGCTCACGCTTTGGCTTTATGTCACGCTTTTTCGGCGGATTTTCGGGGAATATCTCGAAATCGTCATCCAGTGTATGTATCTGGTCATCCGTAGGTATCTGAATGTCCATCAGGAAGCCGTCGTCCGCAGGTTCTTCCGCAGCAGGCTGGGAAAAACGGATATTTCTCTCGGGAACGGGCTTGGGAGCGGATATCATGTCCACCGCCTCAATGTCCTTTTCAAAGCTGCGTCTTTCGGGCTCGTCGTCGTAATCGTCGTTTTCATCGTCACGCTGTACCCATTCGCCGAATTCCTTCACACCGTTGCCCATAAGTCTGAAAGGCTTGCCGATGATGCCGAAAAGGTCATTCAGACCGCTGCCTGTGAGGAACATGATGAGGACGAATATCGCCACTACCATGAGAACTCTCGCACCCAGCTTGCCCATGAATTTCAGCAAAGGAAAGGCAAGTGCAGCCGATGCCGCACCTCCGCCGCTCAGGTGCTTGCCGTCATAGAAAAGCTGGCTCAGCATTTCAAGACCTGTTCCCTCGGGTAGCTTGCCAACGGTGAATATCTGCAAAGCGCCGCTTATGAGGAGTGTCAGACCGAATCCGCACCAAAGTCTGCGGGCGGTCTTTTCGTTGCTTTTGTCCCTGCCTATCATAATTGCGGAATACAGCAGAGTAACGGGTATCATCACAGCGCCTATGCCGAAAAGTCCGTGGAGAATCTCATGCATGACCTTCCAGCCCGACGAGCCCTCCACGAAAACCATAGTTCCGAGCAGCACACCTGCCGCAAAGAGCAGCACCGATGTGAACTGCCCCGACGGGTCACGGCTGACCTTTTTGTCCGCCGCCTTTTCCTCCGTCTGCTTCGGCTCGGGAACTTTCTTCTCCGCAGGCTTTTTCGCAGGGGCTTTCTTAGCCGCCGTTTTCTTTGCGGGAGTTGATTTTTTCTTTTTGGTATCTGCCATTGTTTCCCTCCGTGTCTACACTTTTATAAAGCCATCAGCCGCCGCTGAAGGCTATAGATATCTTTTCTCCGAGTTCTCTATCAGCTCATAAAGGCTGGCGAGAGCGTCCGCCAGTGTTCCCATCTGGTCGATAAGTCCCAGTTTTACGGCTTTTTCGCCGTCCACCACGCTTCCCACGTCCATGACAAGCTCCTGAGTGTTCATCATAAGGCTTCGGAAGCTATCTTCGGTGATGCCGCTGTTGTGCACTACAAAGTCCACTATCTTGTCCTGCATCCTGTCGAAATAGCTGAGTGTCTGGGGAACTCCCACAACAGTGCCGTTCATCCGCACAGGATGGATGGTCATTGAAGCGCTCGGCACGATAAACGACCGTTTTGCGCTTACCGCAAGGGGAACGCCGATGGAATGACCGCCGCCGAGAACCAGCGAGACTGTGGGAGTTTTCATGCCTGCGATAAGCTCCGCAATGGCAAGCCCGGCCTCAACGTCACCGCCGACGGTGTTCAGAATGATAAGCAGTCCCTCAACGCTCCTGTCCTGCTCGATGGCGACCAGCGCAGGGATGATATGCTCATATTTGGTGGTCTTGTTCTGCTCGGAAAGCACGTAATGTCCCGCTATCTGCCCTATAACGGAAAGACAGTGGATGAGGTGCTTTGAGTTCTGCGAGACCGTTTTGCCGCTCATTTCGGCAAGCAGAGCCTCTTTCAGCTCTTTTTCTTCGGTATCGTTCATTGTATCGCCTCCAGTCAAGGCTATTATACCCTGCCCCTTTAAGCGTATACATATTTATTATACACTTTTTCAAATGATAAGTCAACTCCCGACGAGCGAGCGGACGCATATCACTCTTCGCTCGTAAACTCGCTTACTCTGTACGTTAACACTAATCTGCTTTCGCACGCCGGCACTAAATTCGGGTGTGGATTTATGATATTTTATGTGTCAGGTCTCAGTTTTCAGGTGTAGGGGCGGCATTTCGCCGCCCGTGGGTCACGTAGTAAATGTGGATAGATAATTTGTAGGGGACGGCGTCCTCG
>JAFVBU010000328.1 GCA_017479805.1 Ruminococcus sp. | reverse complement strand
TCTGAAAGCAAGCGAAAATTCTTCTCGACGAATTACTGGGACGTTATCGCACTGGTACCGATACACGGTATCCTGCCTCCGTCTGCTGACACTCGGCTTGACGTTCTGCTGAGCATTCTGGGGCTTGTGAGGGCAGTTGCGTTCCTGTCACGCCCTCTAAGAAAGCTTAAGACGTTCTACAACACTAACGGCTTCAAATACGTGGTATTTGCCGCGCTTATGACGGTAATTTCGGGCGGCGTACTGATACACTATGCCGAAGGCATGGAGATAGCCGACGGCATATGGTGGGCGTTCGTGACCGCAACCACTGTCGGCTACGGAGATATCTCGCCCGCGACGGTATATGGCAGGATAATCGCATCGGTACTGATGCTGGTAGGAATCGGATTGATAGGCTCGCTGACCAGCACGCTGACCTCGTTTTTCATGGAGCGCAGACGGCACAGTACCCACATCACGATGATAAACACAGTCAAGTCGGAGCTTGACCGCTTTGACGAGCTGACACCGGCCGAGGTGGACGAGATATGCAGAGTACTCAAGTCTATGAAATCCGGGCAGAGATGACCGCGTATATAATTGAGGTGCTTGATATGGGCGGTCACATATGCCGAGGATTGGCGTAATGCGATCGCGCCGCAGATGACCGATCACGAAGATGCGGTCATGGTGCAGATCATATTGTTACCAGAAATCAAAAAGACTACCGCTTGTCCGAAGTGAGCGTGCTCTCGCCGAATGAGTTGCTCTCACTTACTGGGACGGTAGTCTGATTTTTATTATCTTGTAATGTCTTTAAATTGAAACGGAAAACGCCATCAGATTGGTCTTTAAAACTCACATTAGCCTGAAAACGCTCAGTCATTGCGCGTTTAGTCTTTATTATAACATTCGACAGGAAAAAACCGTTCTTTTCGGTGAGCAGCTCGTTATCGAGCAGATTTTTTATCTAGTCCTCAAGATACGCGGTCGGTACCCCAAGCTGTAATGCGAGCTGCTCCTCATTCTGCTTTTCATAGTAGCACGCCATAAGTATATTCTGCTGAATGCTGCTGTTGCGGCACCCTTTATAATCCATGACAGGCGGATTAAGCCGGCGCCAGCCAAGCTTCACGGGGTCGTAGCTGTATCTTCCAAAATTTTCTCCATTGTAATGCCCTCCTTGATGCGTTTCCTCGATTGGAACAGCAGGTATTTCACCATGCTTTGCGTAAGCGAGAATCGAGCCGAGATGTCCTTTACCGACATACCATCAACGTAATATGCCACCATAGTGCGGCGGTAATTGGAGTTCATAAGCGACAGCTCGCGGGTCATCAGATACAGATGCTCGCTGAGCCTCGAGTGCTTCCCAGCTACCGTCGGAGATCGTCTCGTCAAGCTCGGCGGCGCAGCGCTTGTCCTTATCACGATACCAGCCCTTGAGGATATTGTCGGCGGTGCGCCATACAAAGCCGTAAAATGCACGCTCGTTCCGAAGCTTTTCCACGCTCTCAAATAGCCTGAGCATTATCTCCTGCGACAAGTCCTCCGATTCCTGATAGCTGTTCGTCCTTGAAAGGCAGTACTGAAATATAGCCTTTGACATTTCTGCGACCTTTTCACGGCGTTCGTTAGTATCCGTCTTCGGCTCTCCTTTCTTACAATTCAGAAGCTTCTGCCTATATAGTGCGGAAAATTTCGTTTGATTAGGGCATAAACAATATTTTTTCTGTATTGATTATAGCATTATTTTGAAATATAAACAATAGCGATCACACAGGATTGCAGGAGCGCTTGCGCGTGGAGAAGGAGAATGACGCGCGGAGGAGCAGGTATCTTTAGATCGCTCGATAATACTGCCGGTCGTTCGGGGACTTTTTGGGGATCTGCAGCTATGAGATCGGTTTCACTTCACGCTCCTCCTTGACAACCTCACGATAAAAGTATATAATCATATATAAAAACGAATCCCAAAGGAAAATATATATGACTATACTGAAAGAATACATCTCAAACAGCTACATGACCCTCATGCTCCTTGTTGGGCTGAAGGTGATACTCATAGCCAATCGCCGTACCAAGATCGAAGGCACGCAGTATGTTTGGGCGATAATGGGGATAGTGTTCGCTATTACTGTGTTTGAGTATCTTGAACAATGGTGCGATGCCTACAATAAGCCCGTGTGGATACTGTATTTCAAGGCAGCAGTCACCTATTCGCTGTATCCGCTGCTCATAATATTGGAACTGTTTCTGATAACAAAAATAAAGCGAAAACTGCTGATAATGATACCATGTTTTATTGAGCTGCCGTTTCTGATAGCCGACCTTTTCGAGACTGATTTTGTATACGGCTATAATGAGAACCATGCGTTTGACGCCGGAGATCTGCACTTTTTGCCTGCATTGGTGCTGTGCTTCTATACCGTTTTGCTGTTGATACATTCGGTGATGTTTTTCGGGAGAAAGGAATACTCAAAGGCGATCATCGCTGCTTTTGTTTTCTGCTCGGCTATGCTCACGACTTTTCTTGAATACAGAGGTATCGTCACGGGTCATATGACCGAGATAGCAGCGCTTGAAATACTTGTTTACTACTTCTACCTTGCGGCGATATACCGAAGTCAGGTGCAGGAGGCTTTGTACAAGCGTGAGCTCGAGCTTGAAAGGAGCAGGGTCGCGTCTATGATAACGCAGATTAAGCCACACTTCATCAACAACTCTATGAACGCTATCCGAGAGCTTTGCTATATCGACCCCGAGAAGGCTGCGGATACTATCGGGCATTTCTCCAATTATCTCCAATTCAACATCGAGGCTATCGACAGAGAGGTGCCGATACCGTTTTACAAGGAGATAGAGCTGGTAAAGGAGTATGTTTCCCTTGAATACGCCGACAGCAATAAGAAATTCAAGGTGGAGTACGATTTGAATTACACAGGCTTTCTGATGCCTGCCCTCACCGTTCAGCCGTTGGTGGAGAACGCTATCAAGCACGGCATTGACCGTTATTCGGAGAAATCGCTGGTGAGGATAATCTCATATGAGGGCGAAAACGACGCATATATCAGAGTCGTGGATAACGGCAGCTATGAGGGCGACGATGACGGCGAGCTTGCACAAAAGCGCAGTGTCGGGCTGCAAAACGTGTACGAGCGTGTGAGACTTATGTGCGGCGGCGAGGTCACCATCGAGCATACCGATGAAGGCACGACCGCTAAAATACGCATACCGAAGGATTTCAGGAGGATTGAAAATGCACACGATAACAGTTGACGACGAGAGCCTTGCGGTCAGCGCGATGCAGAGAACGCTTGCGAAGGTAGACCCCGACGGCGAGCACAAGGGCTTTTACAAAGTGAGGGATTTCCTCGATTATGTGGGAAAGCATGACGATATCGACATAGCCTTTATCGACGTTGAAATGAGCGGCAGAGACGGCATAAGCCTTACGAGAGAGGTCAAGCGGATAGCCCCAAATACGAATATCGTCATCTATTCGGGACACAGACAGTACAGGGCGGACGCTATGGACGAGCACGTCAGCAGCTTTATCGTCAAGCCCGTCGATGAGGAAAAGCTGAGGGTCGCCATTGAAAATCTGAGAAAGCCCATTGTCAAAAGGCTCAATCCAAAGCCCATGAAGATAGTCACCTTCGGCAGCTTTGTGGCATATGAGAACGAAAACAAGGTCATGACCTTTTCAAGCACAAGGGCGATGGAGATATTCGCCTATCTCATCGACCAGTGCGGCTACCCCGTCACCTCAAAGGAGATAAGCTCCGACGTTTTTGCGAAGGAGCTTGACAGCAGCGTTTCAAAGGAAATATCAAGGAGCGTCATCGCACTTTTGAAGGACCTGGAAAATGTAGGCTACGGAGATGTTGTCATCAAGCAGAACAAGTCGCTCAAGATAAACAAAAGCCGTGTAAGCTGCGACCTCTACAATGCGATGAACGGTGACGAGGCTGAGCTTTCGGCTTTCATGGGTGAATACCTGATAGATTATTCGTGGGCTGAGTTCAGCGAGAGCCGGAAAGAGCTTGAAAATCGTGGGAATGATTAAAAGCACTTTGCAATTAACAAAAAGTTTACATAATATAATATTGATAAATGTAATAATATTAGCAAAATCACCTTGATTTTTGCGAAGTAGTGCGAACTCTTATTTGGTATAATTATTAAATGGGATAGGAGAATATGTCCCTTGAACAGTTTGTTGATTTTTACCAAGAGGAGTTGGCAGCACCATGTTTAAGCACTACGATTTAAAAAAGCAAGGAATGACTGCGCCCTTTTTCAAATATCATGTTAATAGAAGCGTGCTCTGCGAGGTAACTGTACCCCCGCAGGGTGCGCTTTTATTGTTTGGAGTTTCAGACAATGGTGGATAGATG
>JAFVBU010000028.1 GCA_017479805.1 Ruminococcus sp. | reverse complement strand
TGTTTACTTGACCGCCCCACGCTTCGCTCCGAGCTGACGTCAGCTCTACCACGTTCACGCTTCGCTCGCAAAGCTCGCTTACTCTCTGCGAAACTTTCAGTCTGCTTTCGCTCGCTTTTACAAATGAGGGGCAGTGGTTTTGGCAGGTTTATGTTTACTTGACCGCCTCTCGCTTCGCTCTCTGATACTTTTTGAATGATATTATCAGGATTTTTTATAGCTTGTCAATAGAATTTTTTTGTTTTTTTAAAGTTTTTAGTCTAAAAGGCAGAAGTTTGTTGACAACAACGGAGTTATGGGGTATAATAAGGTATAGCAATGTCAAAAATCATATGAAGGGATGAAATATCCGTGTCTGAAATAAAATATATCCTGACCGCAGCCGCTGTATCGGCTATGGCTCTTTTTGTGGGCTGTTCCTCTGTATCACCTCAGCAGTCATCCGAGGAAACACCTTTAGTTACCGATGCTATCACTGAACCTATCGAGGAGACCACCGCCGCTACCGAGCCGCTGGTCACCCTCACAAAGGAAACCACAACTACTACTGCAACTGCTACCACTGTTGAAGTTGAAACAACCGAGACTACCGTCACAGCTACAGGCTACGTTGCAGCTACCGACTACCGTACATTCGAGGGAACAGGTCTCGACGGCGAGGCTGGTTCTGCTCATAACGCAAAGCCCGTTTCCAATACCGACCTTTACATAACCGTCGCAGAAGTCGGCGTAATGCCCGGCTATACTCTCGACTGGACAGGCGTAAGCCCGTGGTCGTATATCACCATCACCGATGCCGCAGGTAATTACTACGTCTACGACAGAGACAACGGCAACGGTACAGCCGTAAATCAGGCAACGGGACAGGAGTACAAGTTCGACGTTGTCACAAGCGGCAGCCTTATCGACGGCTTTGTTTTCTACAACTTTCCACAGTCCGACTATTATACCATCACTGTCAACGGCAGCGCCGCTGTAACAGGTTCGGACTATCCCCTCACCTGGAACGGCTTCACCATTTACGCATAATAAAAGCCATAGTATTTCCGGATCAACCAATCGGGAATGCTATGGCTTTTTATTGACAATTTGACAACTATAGGAGAGAAAAATGCCCCTGAGAGCTGCAAAACAGATTCTCAGGGGCATTTTGTTATTAATACCAAGAATGATCGGAAGTTATTTTAACTGAATATTGCATTTTTGTCTGACTCGGAACGCACATCTTTAATAAATCATTTAATTCTTGTACGCATTTTTCTTCGTCTTTCGCTGAGAACCACAAGATCAGATTATCATCAAGATCGCACACGTTGTCCGTTCCTTCAAAATCAAGCGCAGGGAGATTTTTGAGCAAAAAATCTATCACATCTTCCGTTATTCCAAGTTCGTGCTCAATATCCAGATCACCGCAGCCATAATCATGAAAAATCAATCTTATCATTTTGTAACTCACTGTAAAATTTTGAATTATTGCTCCCCGATAGATAGGCTAAATAGCTCAGTTTGTCAGCTTATCGATGAGGTTGAGCATATACTTCTGTATCTCAAGGGCATCGAGGTTTGTTATACCGTTGCCGCCGCCAACGACGTCGCCGTTTCTCTGTCCCTGTTCGGTGATGTGGATCTTATCACTGCCATTTACGCCGAATTTATCGGGATTTGCGATGGACTGCATTATCATTACGGCGTCAGAAAGGCTGACTGTACCGTCGCAGTTTGCGTCGCCTGCAAGTCCTGTTTCGGGGAGGACTGTAGTCGTTGTTGCTTCGGTGGAAGTAGTTGTTTCCGTGGTGGATTCGGTTGTTGTAGTCGGCTTGGCGGTTGTGGTGGTGGTAGTTGTTGTTGTCGTTGTGGTAGTCGTAGTAGTTACGGGAAGCGTCACCGCAGGCTCGAACACGTACTTCTGACCGTCGCCGCCCCAGTATTCCCACTGACCGATATTAGCGCCCTCGTCAAGGCTTATCTCAAAGACGTCAAGGCACGACTTATAATCGGATGCGGCAGTCAGCACGGAGTAAGAGCCGTCCTTGTTGCAGATAATGCGGAAAGACTGTATCGGACTGTCAGCGGTGTCAAGAGCGGCACAAGCCACGTTAACGCCATCCTCTGCGGAGTTCTTTTCAAGAACTATCTCCTCCCCTGTATGTGGGTCGGTGAGAGTGCAGATACCGTCAGCACCAACGGAAACGCTCCATCTCTGCGGCTCTTTGCTCTGAATGAGATTGCCATCTGCGCTGTTGAGGTACAGACCGCTGTTGATGCTCTTGATAGTGTAGATGCCCGAATTTACCGAATTATGGACAGGAACGATGTTCCAGAGCTGGCAGGCATACTCATTATATGCGAACTGATTGATGTTGCCGCCGTTCTCTTTTGACCACTCGAAAACGTCCAGAGCGCCCTTGCCGTCGGAGCACTTGGAAACAATGCCGTATGAGTTTCCGCTCTTAACTATCTTGAAAAGCTGGTTGTCATTGCCGTTATAGCTCTGTAATTCGACGTTTATGCCGTCCTCAGCCGTTACGGATTCGACAGCGATACATCTGCTCTCGTCGCCCAGCGGAACTATCCTGCACCAATCCTTGTCAACGGCTATGATACGCCACTGCTGAGCCCACGATTTATTGTTATCCCACTGGTGGATATTTGTACCCGCATTCAGCTCGCCCTCGGGAAGATCGATAGCAAGACCGCTGTTCACATTGGTGATAAAGTATGGCACACCGCTGAGAAGCTCCGTTCCGCTTAATTTCACAGCCGCACCGATATCCCCGATGGTGTCGGGAGCGTATGTCAGAGGGTCACCGCTTGAATAATCGGCAGCTCCAGCCGTGCGGTCAGCACCCTTGTATTCAGTGGTCTTAGCGCCCCAGATGGTCATATTGTTGCTTCCAACAGCGGTGAACGACATAACTTTCAGTCCCTTTTCATTCTGAGCCGCAAGGAAATATCCGCTGTATCGCTGACCGCCGATGACAATTTCAGCCGCCGAGCTTGCCTTGTCCTGCGACCATGTGCCCGTAACATCGCCAGAAACCGTTCCATCAGCGTTGAGCTTTATCTTCTGGTAATTGATTATCTTGCCGTCGGTAGCAAGTCCATGGTTGATGAACTCGTAATCGCCAACAATGTCATTTTCATCGTAGCCGTCCACGCTCATAACGTCGCCGCTGTTCTCGAAAGGTGCAACAACAGGCCAGCCGTCCTCGTTGAAGTACATCTTGTGCACACGGACTTCATGGTACTCTGTGCCGTCGTCGAAACGAGCGTGATAGAAAAGATACCACTGACCGTCATCGTCACGGAGCACGGAATTGTGACCGCAAGCCATGTACGCTTTATCGAGTGAGCTGAATTTATAGTTGCCCATCACTTTAAGTCCCGAATCATCGAGCTTTGAGTTAGCACCCATGATTCCCGAGCGGCCTGCCGGGTCGGTAAACGGACCTGTTGGACTGGTCGAACGGTACACACGCATATTGTAGCCGCCCTCGGAAAGAAGTCCGCCGTAGGTCTCCCAAAGATAGTAGTATCCAGTGTCAGCGTTGTACTCGATGAACGGACCCTCGCCCGACTTGTGGTAGCCGCCCACTAACTTTGTGCCGAAATAGCTGTCAACGGTGCGTCCATCGGCGGTCTTTCCGCTCTTTGGATGGATGCACTTGCCCGTAGCCTTGTCGATCTCAAGGGTATAGATTCCGCCCGACCACGAACCGTATACCATGTACATTTTGCCGTCGGTGTCGGTGTAGATGGTGGGGTCGATGGCGTTGGGGAATTCACGGAAATTGTAGCCCGTGCCGTCGAACCAAGCGTTGTTGTAGGTCACTTCCTTTGAATCGATAAGCTCATCGATGTTGGTGGAGGTGTACATGCGGTTGACATTTTTAGTTGAACTTTTAACATATGTATCGTTGGACGTAAATCCCGAGTAGATCAGAGTATCTACAAAGTTGTACGGACCTTCGATTGTTTTCGATGCGGCGTAGGCAATAACCGAGGTATTGAACGTTGAGGATGTGCAGAAATACATGAGATATGCGCCCTTTGAGCCGTCGGCGTTGATATAGTCGGGGTTCCAGTAAACATCCGGCGCCCACACAGCAAATCCGCCCTCGCAGTCCTGCAAGTCCTCACCAGCCCAATCGAAAGCCTTTTTGAGATTCTGTGACAGGTTGCCGAATTCCACGTTATTTGTCTTAGCATAGCCGTTTGTGAACGTTTTCCAGCTCTGGAGATCGGTGGACTTTGCGGCATCGATATGCGAACCGAAAACATAGTAAGCGCCGTCCTCAGTTTTGATGATAGACGGATCGTGCACGGAAACACGGGATTTAGCCGCTGCATAGGTGCTCATGGGAGACAGCGCCAGAGCCATAGCAGCTGTAATAGCGAAAGCGGCTGTTTTCTTTAAAATATTTTTTCTCATTTTTACATCCTCCGTTTAAATATATAATTTAGATAAGAGCGGTTTTGTTCTTTCAATTAAATTATACCGTATTACAAGGAAAAATGTCAAGAACTTGTACTAACAAATCACACTATTTTACTGACATATCGTATCATTTCAGCCTCAAAATGAAATAATATGTACTATTTGAACCAAAGGTGAATAAAAAAGGCGGATACACGTCCGCCACAGCTTGTCGAAAAATCGATTTTATATGATCCAATACGGGCTGTCGAGGACGCCAGCCCCTACATTTCGCCTATTCCACGTAAACGCTTTTGTAGGGGACGGCGTCCTCGACGTCCCGAATTAAGTTTTTTTGACAATTTAAGTCGGACACACGTCCACCTAACTTTTATATTTCCACGCCGTTCATTTTCAGCAGTTCACGTGCCGAATCCACGGAGTCGACGCCTGTTTTGTTCTTCACAGGGGCAAACTCTTTTGTACGGTCAACTTCGTATGCGAGACAGTTGTCCTGCAGCTTCACCATGTCCAGCGCCAGTGTCTCGAACTTGTAAGCATTGGGTTCCTCGGGAGAAACCAGTATGCCGTCGTCGTTGAGGTACTTGATCTTCTTGAAAGCCCTGTGCAGAGGCAGCTTGACTTTCAGTGTCTGATTCAGCTTGTCCACACGGAACAGATAGTTGAGGATAACGCCGTAATTGTACGAAAGCAAGCCGTTTGGCTCACGTCTTGTACGCATTTCCTCGGTCATTTCGTAATATTCAACGATTGATGGCTTACCGTCCTCAAGGCAGAGAACTCCGACCTTTTCATCGGGGTCAGCCTTTGCGACCACCTTTGCGCCCGAGACCTTGCCCGAATCGATAACAGCGCCGATAAAGCATGGGTCAGCGATACGCTGGAGCACGTTGTCAACAGCGAATACGTTCAGCCATTTTACACGGATATCACGGAGAATTTTCAGCATTCCCGTCTTTTCCATCGAAGCATACCAGCCGCCGTTGCCGTTGGGAGCGGTAGCGATAGTGCCCTTGCCCGAAAGCATCAGCTTGCCGTTGGTATCGACAGTCGGGAGCTGTTCCTGTGCGAAAAACCACACATTATCCTCGCTGTAGCCGAAATAATTATGCTCACGGAAGAAGTCGATGGTGTCCTTTTTGTTGTCAACACTGGTCATAATGAACAACGGCACCCAAGTGTGCGCCTCTTTTACGACCTCCATCAGGTTGTTGATAAGGCACTCGAAAATGTACAGCTCCTTATCCACACCGATGTTGAAAGTTCCCTTTGGCTTATCGAAGCCAAGTCTGCTTCCCTGTCCGCCTGCGAGGAGGACTGCGCCGACCTTGCCTTCCTGAATAGCCTGTATGCCGATCTTCTTGAATTTTTCACGCTTCTCGTCGATCTCGGTGAGAGTTGTGGCAAAAAGCGGTGAAAATTCTCCTCTTTTCTCCTCGGTGGCATCTGCGCTGAGCACCGAAAGATCGAGTGAATCGATCTGGTCGATGAACTCCTTCTGCTCATCAGCGCTGAGCTCGTCCATATACTTCATTACATGGTTCTGGTCGAGCATAGACATCATTTCTGAGGTTTTATGTTTCATTCAGATATATCCCTTCACTTCATGTATTAAGCAGACCCCTGACGATATCCAGCACATCCTCGCCGATATCCTCAGGTGTCCTCATACCGTTGTTGTCTACACATTCAACGGTTTTCCACCGACATTTGTCTGCACAATAGTCGGCAGTAATGCGTGACTTTTTAAGATACTCCACATCCTTTTCGTGGATATCCTTTTTCTTCTCATCCCCATTGTATCTGCTGCTGAGCAGCTTCTGACCGATCTCAGGGTCAACACGCAGATAGACCACGCAGTCAGGCTCGGGGATGCCTATTTTTTTGTACTCAAAGTCATACAGCCACTCAATGAAGCTGTCCCATTCTCCCTCGGGCAGCTTTGAGCACTGGTGGACTGCATTTGACGTAGTATAGCGGTCGCAGATGATAATATGACCGTTCTGATAGTCCTCCATCCACTTGGTTTTGTAGCTTGCGTATCTGTCGCAGGCAAAAAAACAGGAGGCTGTATAAGGGTTGACGGAATTCGGATCGTCGCCGAATTTTCCGTCAAGGTACATCCTCACAAGCAGCGAGGATTCACTTTCATAGTCGGGAAAGGAATAGTTGTCCACTTCCAGTCCCATATTGCGGAGCTTTTCGCAGAGAATAGCGGTCTGAGTAGCTTTTCCGCTGCCGTCCAGCCCTTCGATAACGATAAGTCTGCCTTTCATCTTACCTCCGTTTTACTTTGCGCCCTTGCGGAGGATAACAGCGGTGATAGTCTTGAGTATCAGCTTGATATCAAGGGGAGCGCTTCTGGTCTTTATGTACCTGATATCGCTCTCAACCCATTTATCGAACTCCATATCGCTTCTGCCCTCACACTGGCAAATGCACGAAAGACCGCCCTTTACGAGGAGTCTGTTCATATGCTCGGGAGTATAGAGCACCACCTCACGAGGAAGCGGCGGACGAGGACCGATAATGGACATATCGCCCTTTAACACGTTGATAAGCTGCGGAAGCTCATCGATGGAAGTTTTTCTGATGAACTTGCCGATGCGAGTGATACGTGGGTCGTCGTCGCTCTTGAATGCGAGACCGTCACTCTCGTTTTCACGCTGTACTTCGGCAAATTTTGCTTCTGCGTCCATGCACATGGAACGGAGCTTGTACATATGGAACGGCTTGCCGTCCTTGGTCAGTCTGACCTGTGAGAAAAACGGATTGCCCCTGTCGTCGATGTAGATCGCCAGAGCAAAAGCTCCCATAGGTATGGCAAGTATGGCAAGTCCGACGCTTGCTGCACAGACGTCGAAAACACGCTTGCAGAACTCATAGCCCTTGCCGCCTGCAATCTTCACATTGCTGTTTTTTAAAGTTTCTCTGACGCCGATCTGGAGCTTACAAAGCGACCTGTCGTCGAAATCGAGGATAGGATATTCCCTTACACCGGCGCTCTCCTTCTGCCATTCGTTGATGTTCGGGATATTGATATCCTGTTCAGTTACCTGCTTCACGATCAACCTTGTTGCTGACATATCATGTTCCCCCATTCATAGCTATACACTTCTATAAAGGGCAGCAGTATATGCATAATAACCGCTGCTTTATTTGTAAAACAAACAAATCAAATCACGGACAAAGGTCCTCTAAACAAATCTAAGTATATCAAAAATCCCGATAAAAGTCAAGCGCATTTGCAAATTACCATTATTTTATTTCCCAAATTAGTACATTTTGACTAATGTTAAGTAAAATAAATAAATCCCAACCGCAATAATCTGGAATTAGTTACGGAAAAATAGCAATATTTGAAAAGGAGCAGACTGATTCGGAATTGTTTGTAAAATCAAGATACTATTTTCGTTTAATAAGAAACCAAGTTCACGTTTACAAAATAATTATTTTTTTATTTTAGTATGAATTTCTAACCTTATGAATTAGATTTTTTGTACCTGTTAGAAAATATTTTACAATTTGGACATATATTTTTGATTTTTGGCAATTCTTTCTACTTGCCGTATATGATGTCGAGGTTAAAACTTTTGGTAGAATCTCTGCCAAAAAAATGTAAAAGCCTGAAAGCTCAAAATGTTGAAAACATCTTTTCCCTGCCATAAACCGTCATCGCAGCCATCCCGAAGCAGCTTCACCGCAAATATTGGTTAGGATTTTCGGTTGTATAAGTTGTTTAATTAAATGATAATTAACCGTTACCCTATTGACAATTTTTAAGTGAAATGTTACAATAATAGCGGAGCATTATTTGTACCTCCGCTCACGGCTGGGAGTAGTCCCCATCAGCTTCTTGTACGTCCGTATAAGGTGGCTGCTGTCGAAAAAGCCCGTTTCTGCGGCAATAACAGAAAGGTCGAGGTCTGTTTCCATAAGCAGTTTCCGTGCTTTCACTGTCCTGACGTGGCTGATGTGCTCCTTACAGCTCCTGCCGTAAAGCTCGTGAAACCGCCTTGCAAAGTTCGGGTAACTCATACCGCACATCTCCGCAAGCGCCGCCGCTTCAAGGTTTTCGGCTGAATGGCTGTCGATATATCGGGAAATACTGTGAATCTCGCTTTCCTCGGGACATTCGCCGCCGTCGGCAAGTATGGACAAAAGGCTCAGCAGGTCGGCATAAGCCCTCATCGAAAAAGCGCTTTCCGCAGCCGAAAGTGCAGATATCAGCTGTTTTACGCCGTCTTTCCTGCCGCCGCTCAGCAAGGTCAAATCCTCGCAGAGCTCGTCCTCGCCCAGTGCGTGATATATCCTCTGTGCGTAGGCAAGGGGGATATCGAGAGTGTGGATATCAAACCTCAGCTCGGTAAACTCCGCATCGCTGACGGAGAAATCCAGCATCGGTCGGATGTACGCAATATCGCCTTTTTCAAGGATATGCACACCGCTTTTCATACTTACCCTTACATCTCCGCTGCCAGCGCAAAGCAAGGCTCCGTAAAGTCTTTTACCCGTGTCCGTATCATTTTTTACTATATCAAAGGGCACATTTATCTCAGGCAAATTTTTATCCATAACATCAACCCCTGTTATTATATTACCATAAGTATTTTTCTTTGTCAATAGTCTACAAAAAGCCCTCTACAAAAATCGTAAGATTTTGTATACCAAGTTTTTTTGCCAGCTTCTTTCAAAGTCTATATATGTTGCGGAAAGAGCACGTTCATGTAACGTGCTCTTTCTGTTCACGGAGATATTTGTATTGTGTAAATCTTATATAATTTTTCATAAATTGCGTGATAGTTAATGTATAACAGAAATAATATTCTTTACCACTTGATTTTTTAATTATAAAGTGGTATATTTAAGTTATATAAATACATTTTGTACAAACATTTTGAGGAGAATATAATGAAATTCACAAAAACACTCTCATTGTCAGCAGCTGTCTGTCTGGCAGCATCTGTAATATGCTCCTGCGGAAGCAAGGGAAATGCCGCTTCGGACAGCAAAGTCAAGCTGAAAAAAGGCGCAAGAAAGACCATTTCCCTCTACACGCACATGGGCAACCGTGTCAACGGCGAGCAAAGGACCGATGAAAACGGCAATACCTACTTCGACGAGTCCTACGCTATCCTGACTCATCTGGCTCAGAAGTACGAGGAGTTGACCAATGTTCACGTCGAGCTTGTGACCGTTGCCAACGAGGACGATATCCGTGACAGGCTCAAGCTCCGTGACCCCGATATCGATATCTACACCTGCCCCAACTGGACTCTCAGCGAGTGGAAGCAGTACGCCGAGCCTTATTATACCCTCGACGAAGCCCGTGAGATATACGGCGACTACGCCGACACCATGTACAACGACGGCAAAAACGTCTTTGCCCTCATGCCTGCCATCACCTACAACAGCGTGGTGGTCTACAACGAGGAGACTATCAAAAAGGCCGGATACGACGAAATACCAAAGGTTCAGGTGCAGTTTGAGAAGATGTGCGATGATCTTAGGGCTATGAATATCGACCCCATCGCCCTCCACCGTGTTGAAAACTGGCCGCTGGCTACTCTGTCAGATTTTGCTAATTATGTTGACGGAACTAACAATGCTTTCGCTTCCATGCTGAAGCTGGATGAGCCTTTCAGCTATAAACAGCCGATGGGCAAGACTATTAAAATGTACACGAAATGGAAGTCCCGTGGCTATTTTGAAGCCGAGCCGTTCACGGATTTCGGCGATGCTATGAACTCTGTGGCTGACGGCCGCTCGGCTATGATGCTTTTCGGCGCATGGGTCGCTCCTCAGATTCAGGGCAGACTTCCCGAGGGCACTGACCCAAGCGTGATAAAGCTCGCTCCATGTCCCGACTTCGGCAAGGGACGGTACGTCATGGCTTGCGCCGCTGATAACTACACTATCAGCAAAGGAAGCGACGACAAGGAAGCCGCTCGCCAGTTCCTTGAATACCTCTCCGAGGATGCTCAGTATCTCGCAGACAGCGGTTATATCGCCAACAAAAAGGGCGTAACACCGATAGTTCCCGAGCTTTACAAGATAATCAACGACGAGGTCAATGCAGGCGAATGTAACGTTCTCTACATCCACCCCACCGACCTGAATTCCACCAACAACGAGGCTGTCCTCAACAATATCGGTCTGCTTGAAGATAATAAATATGTCGGCAACCTGTTCGACAGCGTGGACGTTTCCTATAACGCTGACTGGAGCGAATACGAGAAAATAGTGGAAAAACAGAACCACGACTACGCAACAGGCAGAACTATCCTCGGTCTGAAATGGCTCGACTCAGCCGAACTCGCCGCTGCTGAAGAAGAAGCAGACAAATAACGCTTATTAAGGCAACACCGCACAAAGCACGCCCGACGGCTTTGCACTGAATATGCTTGCATATTTTCCGTCATCTTGCACAGAAATTCCTTGACATACATCAGTATGCCTGCGGAATTTCTATACAATCTGACGAAAAATCTGACGGCGCATCTTCAGCACAATCTTTGTGCGGTATTGCCTTAATTTCTAAAGCTATCATAAAAAATGCCCACTGATACGGCGCACCTCACAACTTCCGTGATCGGATGTTTGAATGTGCCATAACGGTGGGCAATTTTTTGAACATATACTCGGCGCTATAGCAAAATATACAGAAAATGCGCCGTAGAAATTTCAAAGAACAAGGAAAACTTTT
>JAFVBU010000027.1 GCA_017479805.1 Ruminococcus sp. | reverse complement strand
GGATATCATCCGCCCATGCTATACATAAAACCTTGTGGCTACTATATGTAGGGGACGGCGCACTTGACACGTGCCCTCCCCCTCTGTCCTTCGGATATCTCCCCACACTGTGGGGCGTCACCCGACGTCCCACGATTTACGATGCAAATATGAATAGAACATTGTAGGGGCTGCCTTTGGCAGTCCTCAAAATACATTGAAAAAACTGATTTGCATTGTCTATCCGAGGACGCCCAAAGGGCGCCCCTACATCACCGCCCATATTTACTACCGTCGAGCGAAAGCAGACTGACCGCCTCGCATTGTGTAAGCGAGTTTACGAGCGAAGCGTGAGTATTGCCAAATAATACAGACAGTCAAATTTCATCCAAACTATACCAACGGAGTTTCTGGAATAATTCGGGCTTTTTTTACATATTGTATAGTGAATTCATCACCCCTGAACGGAAAATAGGCGTTTTCTATGGATGAAATGTATAAAAAAAGGGGCATAAAAGGCGCTATATCGGTCGTTTTGTCATTTTTTCCATATTTCCTTGACAAATCGCTCCAAAGGGTATATAATTCAATTGTAAATCTAATCGCCGTCAACAGCGAAGCATAGGCATTTTCCATACGATTGGAGACATCCGCTAAGTTGTTCGGCAACTGAAAATGGAGGATATCAATATGACTAAAACAGAGTTAATCAGTGCTGTTGCAGACAAGACAGATTCTACTAAGAAGAACGCAGAAGCAGCAGTAAACGCTATGATCAACGTTATCACAGAAGCTCTCGCAAGCGGCGAAAAGGTTTCTATCGTTGGCTTCGGTACTTTCGAGGTTCGTGACCGTAAGGAAAAGCAGGTCATCAATCCCCAGACTAAGAAGATGATGACTGCTCCTGCTTCAAAGGCTCCTGCTTTTAAGGCTGGTCAGGCACTCAAGAACGCTGTAAACAACAAGTAATATACGGAGGTAATAGTAATGGCTGGAAGAAAGAAGACCGCAGAGGCTGCTGTAGAGGTTAAAGAGGCAGTTGCAGAAGCTGCTGCTCCTGTTGAGGAAAAGAAGGCTGAGAAGAAGGCTCCTGCTAAGAAGGCTGCTGCTAAGAAGCCTGCTGAGAAGAAAGCTGCTGCTCCTAAGAAGGCTGCTGCTGAGGAAAGAAAAGTCGTTATCCAGTACGAGGGCGGCGAAGTCGCAGGCACTGAGCTGGTTGACAAGGCTAAGGAGTGTGCAGGTGTCAAGTCTGCAAAGAGCGTTGTTGTATACGTAAGACCCGAGATCAACAAGGTTTACTACGTTATCGACGACAATACTTTCGGTAACTTTGACCTGTTCTAATTGATCATACAGTCCATTCAGAGTCGGAGCGCATTTCGGTGTGCCCCGACTTTTTTAATGCATAATTCATAATGCATAATTCATAATTAGTTGTCAGAAATTGAAAATGTAGGGGAACCTGCCCTCGACGTCCCGTCGTTAGTTGCATTGTTATCCTCGGGAGAGCGAGGGCGCCCTCCCCTACAAATCGGGGTCATGTTTATTTCTGCGTAAAGGACTGCCAAAGGCAGCCCCTACAAGGCGGAATTATGACAAAAATTTCGGGCGCACACTGTGCGCCCCTACATTCTCAATTCTCCATTCTCAATTTCTAAACCCTCACACAACAAAGGACGCCCAATGGGCGTCCCTACTACTTACTACTCACTCCGCAGTGGGCATCATGATGGTGAAGCCGGAGGGGGTGTTGGTCACGCTGTTCAGCAGTATGCGGATGAAGCCATTGCCCTCGCTGCCGTAGTCGATGTTCAGATCAGTCTTTGTGAAGTCCTCGCCGAGGGCTTTTTTTATGTCCTCCTCGGTGCTTTCATTAGTGACACCCTTGACGGAAGCCTCCGACTTGCTGTTGAGTATCAGCGACACTATCTGCGATTCCTCGTATTTGCCGTCGCTTCGGGGTTCAAGGTAGATAACGCCCACATCCTCGCCGTTGTGCCTGAGTGTGGAAAACATATACTTGCTGTCCTCGATAAGCGTATCATAGGCAAATCCCTCGCCCAGCTCTCTGAAAGTACAGGGCAGAGACACATCATGTCCGCATATCTTCATGTCGGCTACAGCGCTGTAGAAGTCAAATTTTCCTTCTTCAACCGCCAACTGCGCTGAAGTATCGGTTTCGGGCTTGTCTGCGGCTTTTCCCGAGCAGCCCACGCTTACAGCCATGACCATAGCCGCAAGGCATATCAGTATTTTCTTCATTCGTCGTCCTCCTCGTTATCCTCGTCCTCCTGCGGAAGGACCTCAATAATGACCTTTTCAACATTCTGCTCGTTCACAACAGCGGCTGTAATGCGGAAAATACCTGTCTCCGCCGTTTCGCCTGCCTCGGGGATGTGCTCCATGACATCGGTGACCCATCCGCCGACAGAGTTGTATTCCGTATCAATCAAATCCTCGTCCAGATCGAGCATTTCCAGCATATCGCTGACACTCATATCACCTGCCACCTCGTACTTGTCGGGGGCTATCATAAGCAGGTTAGTGACTATCTCGTCGTCCTCGTCGTATATCTCGCCCACAAGCTCCTCGATGATATCTTCAAGGGTGATAATGCCCTTAGTGCCGCCGTACTGGTCAGTGACCACCGCAAGGTGCACCTTTGAGCGCTGCATATCCCTGAGAGCCTCACTGATGAGCTTGGTGTCGGCAATATGTGGAACTTCCTGTATGATATGGCTGATATCGTCGCCGCCCTCAACGAGCATTTTGAAGAAAGCCTTGTTGGTGATGATGCCCACTATCTCGTCAAGGCTCTTTTCGTAGACAGGAAGCCTTGAATACATCTCAGAGCTGAAAGTTTCCTTTATCTCGTCGATGGTGGAATTTCTCTCCACTCCCACCACCTTGACACGGGGAATGAGGATCTCGCTGACGCTTATCTCGTCAAATTCAAGGGCACTTTTCACCAGCTCGCTTTCCTGTTCCTCAATAACGCCCTGTTCCTCGATCTCGTCGATCATGTATTTCAGCTCGTCCTCGGTAACACTTGGCGCATTGCCGTCCTTTGCGGTCAAAGACGAGAGCTTGTTGAGCAGGAACACCGCAGGCTTGAACAGGGTCACCAGAGCTGAAAGAGGAGCGGCAAAGGCAAGCGCCAGCTTCTCGGCATTTCTCTTAGCGTAGGACTTTGGCAGCACCTCGCAGAAAACCAGTACCAGCACCGTAATGACCACAGTTGACACAGCAGGGCCGTTTTTGCCGATGAGCTTGATAAAAACGATAGTACCCACTGACGAAGCGGCGATATTGACGATATTGTTGCCGATGAGCACCGCCGTCAGCACCTCGTCAAAGCGGTTGGCAAGTTTAAGGGCTTTGGCAGCTTTTTTGCTTCCCTGCGCCTCATAGTTCTTAAGACGCAGCTTATTTACACTGGAATAGGCAGTCTCCGTCCCCGAGAAAAGGGCAGAAAACACCATCATTGCAAGAATGAGAACTATTTTCCAGATATCCGATTTTTCCATTCTTTACCTTTCTGTATCTGTTATATGATATTTCCAATACCTGTTATTATAACATATAATGGCTCATAAATCAAGGAGTTTGAGCGAGTTTATCTCAGTTAGCAGTAAGCAGTAAGTAGTAAGTAGTAAGTAGTGAGTAGTAATCAGAAAGTAGAAAAAGTAGGGGCGCACAGTGTGCGCCCGTTGGTAACATAACGGTTATGGATAGAATATTGTAGGGGACGGCGCACTTGACACGTGCCCTCCCCCTCTGTCCTTCGGACATCTCCCAACACTGTGGGGCGTCACCCGACGTTCCGTGCCTCACGTATAAAATAGCATTAATCCAATTGTAGGGGCGGCGTTCCCTACAGATGGGATTATGATAATTTAAGCGTGACCAACGGGCAGATGGTAACCACAAGTTGCATTGTAACCTGCGGGACGTCGG
Organism: Ruminococcus sp.; assembly: GCA_017479805.1. Classification (GTDB taxonomy): domain Bacteria; phylum Bacillota; class Clostridia; order Oscillospirales; family Ruminococcaceae; genus Ruminococcus. Next base: position 181 of record JAFVBU010000027.1, on the reverse strand, counting down.
GGACGCCGTCCCCTACAATTGGTTTCGTGTCATTTTTTACGTAACAAAAAGGGCGCACACTGTGCGCCCCTACTTTTTCTCCTTTCTGATTACTACTCACTACTTACTACTTACTACTTACTGCTTACTGCTAACTGAGATAAACTCGCTCAAACTCCTTGATTTATGAGCCATTATATGT
>JAFVBU010000026.1 GCA_017479805.1 Ruminococcus sp. | reverse complement strand
TATTGCTCCACCAATTAACTCTTGAATAATTATTGCGAAGGACTGGCAGTGAAAGACAAGGAAGAAAGTCGCAGGAATGCTGTCGCATTTCAAGACTTTCTGACGCAGTATTTCGCTGTCAGGACAAGCAAGAAAATTCAAAAGTTAGTTGGTGGAGCAATAAAGGGCCGCCAAAGGCAGCCCCTACACAGTGCTTCATGTTATTTTTAGTGTAAGGCACGGGAATACACGGGCGCACAATGTGCGCCCCTACAGAATGTAACCGTACATTTCATCGTACCACACGGGAGCCCGAGGGCGGGCTTACCCCCTACATCGGGTTCATGCTATCTCATTGTGCCCAACGGGACGTCGAGGACGCCGTCCCCTACAGAAATATCATGTAACCATACCCTAATTTAGTTACAGCGAGCGAAAGCAGACTGACCGCACCGCAGAGAGTAAGCGAGTTTACGAGCGAAGCGTGAGTGTGGTCGAGCTGATGCCAGCTCGCAGGCATCAGCTCGCTTGACATAGGAGGTTGATCTATATTATAATAGGTATAGAGAAAAATTGTCTCGGGGGTGTTGATCATGGAGAATATCAGAAAAATACATCTGGGAAAGGCTAAGTGCGCTGTCGATTTAGGCGACGGAAGCGAGCGTGGCGAGTACGTTTCTCAGGACTATATCCTCAGCCGTCTTGGCAGACCCATGAGGTGTATCAGCCTTATGTACTGCTATTACCCTTTCGATGAGGAGTGGCCTGCACGTATTTCCGAGGTCATCGGCTATGAAAATGTAGACTATCAGTGGGGCTTCCCCTACGATGACTATTTCCCCTACACAGGCGGTATCGGCGGCGACAGTAACAGTCCCCTCTTTCAGCAGATGAGGGATATCCGCCGCCACGGTCAGGACGTTGCGCTGACTATAACTATAGACCCGAATGTATCCGATGAACAGCTTGCCGCCATTGGTGACGACCTGTGTACCTTCGGTCGGGTGCTTCTGCGTATCAACCACGAATGTACGGGAAACTGGTTTGCGTTCACGAAACGTGCAAGCTATGAGGAGCTTGGGGAGTTTTACTGCCGTGCCTGCCGTATCATCAAGGAAAAAGCCCCGAATGTGCGGACAGTTCTCTGTGCAGGCGGCGTTGAGGATATGGAAAAGGGCGAGGTGCACATGGAAAGGGAGTTCACTCAGGCTATCCGTGAGACCGATATCTGGTCGCTGGACAAGTACCTTGCTCTCCACTGGGGCTGGCCTTACGATGTCTGCGACGAAGACACCTACACTCATGGCATTTCCTCGGTGCGTGAGACTTTCGACCAGTTCAAAGCAAGCTATGAGCGGTTCAGGTATATCTGCGGCGGTGCTGAAAAGCCTATGGTGCTGTCCGAGATGAATGCGGACGGCGATGTAACAGGCGCTTACGGTCAGGCGGAGATGATGGGCGAGTTCATGCGGCTTATCAGGGACGAAAAGGCAGATTGGCTGAACGGCTTCAGCTTCTACCAGTTCCGTGACAGGGGCAGGCTGGGACTTGAGATACAAGACCCCAACAATGCCGAGGTGGGCATAGAACAGCCAGTTATGGAGGTTTTCAGGGAGATAATCAGCGACCCGTGGTTCATGCCCGAGATAGCCGAGACAGGCGGCACAGAGCTTCCTGTTACGCTGAGATGGGGCAATTCCGAGGATGCCGACGGTATAGCCGTTCCCATAAAATTGGAGGGCGAGCCTTGCTTCTGCGAGCTTTATTTTGAGGACGACAGCAACCTGATGATGGAGATAAACGGCAGATGGTTCTACAAAGCCCCCGAAACGAAGTTCGTTGACCTTATGCCTGCGTTTTACAATAAAAAAGCAGGCGAAGCAAGGGAGCTTACGCTGAAAATTTTCGCACCGCCTGCAAGCGGCGAGAACGATATATCCACCGAGGACGGCAGGTATAATTATTACTATACCCTCGAAAAGCTCCCCCGTATACGCATACGCTTCAAGCCCGTAGCCGTTTGCGATTAATTAAATCGTAGGGGCGGATATCATCCGCCCGAACGGAAATCATAAGGCAAGTCACGGGCGGATAATATCCGCCCCTACAATAATTTAACAAGGAGTTAATATGAACACATCAGCAGTAATAGTTTGTGCAGGAAATTCCACACGTATGGACGGTGTCAACAAGATACTGCTTCCGCTGGGTGACAGAAAGGTCATCGGCGTTACCATGCAGGCTTTCCAGAAATGCGAGAGCGTGGCGGAGATAATAATAGTCTGCCGTGAAGCGGATATGCCTGCCATAAAGGAAGAAGCCGAAGCCGCAGGGATAACCAAGCTGAAAACCTGTGTCACAGGCGGCGCTACCCGTCAGGAGAGCGTTATAAGCGGCATTAAGCAGATATCCAAGGACACCGAGCTTATCGCTGTCCACGACGGCGCAAGACCGCTGGTCAAGCCCGAGCACATCGAAAGGGTCATAAAGGACGCTAAGGTCTTCGGCGGTGCGACTTTGGGAGTTCCCGTAAAGGACACCATAAAGACAGTTGACGACGGTCTCATCACCGATACTCCGCCGAGAAACAAGCTGTTTATCACCCAGACACCGCAAATATTCAAGCGCAGCCTTTACTTTGAGGGCATAGACTTTGCATTGGAGCACGGTCTGGACTTCACTGACGACTGTCAGCTTGTGGAGGCTATCGGCGGCAAGGTGGCAATGACTACGGGGGATTATACCAATATAAAGATAACGACCCCCGAGGATATTGCTATTGCGGAGATATTGCTGAAAGGCATTGACAAACAATGAAGATATGGATGCTGAAGCACAACTGTAATAATTATGCGTCTGCTTATTCGATCCCCGAATTGACAGCAGATGAAATACAGTCTTTTGACGGCAGACCAAAGGCGGCTGAGTGGCAGGGATTAAATGTCAAAATATATGACGAAGATAAGACGCTTCCCATAGGTGACCTTGTTGGCTTTACCTGTCCGATATTCAGCGAAAAGGCTGTTGAGGTCCTTCATCCGCTATTAGACGGCTCTGCCGAGATTCTGGATGTAAATTTGCAGAATAGGCGGTTTTATGCCGTAAACGTCACAGCAGTCCTTGACGTTCTTGACCGTGAAAGCTCAAAATACCTGACATACAGAGACAGTCAAAGAATAATGGTCATAAAGGACTATGCTTTTATAAAAAGCGCTGAGCTTATGCGGCATAACATTTTTAAACTTGCAGAAGAACCGGTCAGACGCCCTTTTGTTTCCGATGTTTTCAAAAACACCGTTGAAAAAAGCGGCTTGACAGGTTTTGATTTTAAACTTGTATGGGACAGCACGAATTAAATCATTTTACATAAAGGAGAATACCATGTTCAGAATAGGTCACGGATACGATGTACACAAACTTGTCGAGGGCAGAAAGCTCATACTTGGCGGAGTTGAGATCCCCCATACTGTGGGACTTCTCGGTCATTCCGATGCGGACGTTCTCGCTCATGCCGTCATGGACGCCATGCTGGGTGCTCTTGCGCTCGGCGATATAGGTCACCTTTTCCCCGACACCGCCGATGAATTCAAGGGGGCGGACAGCATGAAGCTCATGGCTGAGGTTGTGCGTGTGTGCGCCGAAAACGGCTACAAGATAGGCAATATCGACGCTACAGTCATAGCACAAGCCCCGAAGCTCGCTCCCCATATCATCACCATGCGTGAGAATATCGCAAGGGTGTGCGGCTGTGATGTGTCGCAGATAAGCGTAAAAGCCACAACAGAGGAACACCTCGGCTTCACAGGAGAAAAGCTGGGAATGTCCGCTCATGCGGTGGCTTTGATGGTAAAAATCTGATAGTTTCGGTTGTCAGAAAATAGTATTTGTAGGGGCTGCCTTTGGCAGCCCTCAGCCTGTCGAAAAAGTCCGTTTTTATGTAAGAAACAGCACGGGCGCAGGTCATGCGCCCCTACAATTCGGCTATTCTACGTAAGTTATTTTGTAGGGAACGCCGCCCTCGGCGTTCCACAATAGGTTTTTTGACACTCTGACCGTTACATATGCCGGATACAGACGGGCGCACAATGTGCGCCCCTGCGTTTTGTCTATGTGAGACGCCATCCTCTGCTGCTTTCTAAAAACTGACAATAAAAAAGCTCGGTGAAATACCGAGCTTTTTGCGTATGTTTCAATTATTCAACAGGAACGATCCAGCCGAATGTATCCTCGATCTTGCCCCACTGGATACCTGTCATTGTATCATAGAGCATCTGTGAGATCTTGCCGATCTTGTTATCGTTGATCTCCATAACCTTGTCGTTCCACTTGAGGTGACCGACAGGTGAGATAACAGCGGCTGTACCTGTGCCGAATACCTCGTCCAGCTTGCCTGCATCGTAAGCGTCAGCAATCTCCTGAATGTCGATACGTCTTTCCTCGACCTCAATGCCCTTGCTCTTGCAAACCTCGATAGCGGACTTTCTTGTGATACCCGGGAGGATAGAGCCCTGAAGCATAGGAGTAACGACCTTGCCGTCGATAACGAAGAAGATGTTCATAGCGCCGACTTCCTCAATGTACTTCTGCTCAACACCGTCCAGCCAGAGAACCTGTGAGTAGTTCTGCTTGTGAGCCTCGTCCTGACCGATGAGTGAAGCAGCGTAGTTGCCGCCTGTCTTGGCAAAGCCCATACCGCCTCTTACGGCACGTACATACTTGCTCTCAACGTAGATATTTACAGGGTTGAGACCGCTCTCATAGTAAGCGCCCGACGGTGAAAGGATGATGATGAACAGATACTGTGCACCTGGCTTAACACCGAGGAACGGGTCAACAGCGATGATGAACGGACGGATGTACAGTGACTCGCCTTCCTTTGAAGGAACCCAGTCCTTTTCAACCTTAAGGAGCTCCAGCAGACATTTCATAGCCAGCTCCTCGGGAAGCTCAGGGATAACCAGTCTCTCGTTGGACTTGTTGAGTCTCTTGAAGTTCTCCTGCGGACGGAAAAGCTGAACCTTGCCGTCAGCGGTTCTGTAAGCCTTTAAGCCCTCGAAAACCTCCTGACCGTAGTGGAGACACATAGCCGCAGGTGAAAGCTCGATAGGAGCGTAAGGCTTGATCTCGGGATCGTGCCAGCCCTGACCCTCATCATAGGGCATAACGAGCATATAGTCAGTAAAGATGTGACCGAAGCCCAGTTTGTCGCCCGGCTGCGGCTTTGCCTTTAAGGATGCTGCCTTTGTGAATTTGATTTCCATTTTATTCAACCTTCTTTTATAAAATTATTAACGTCATTTATTCCGTCATTGACGGCAAAGTAATTTTTTTCAAAGAGTTTTTTGCATACGATAATGGTAGCTGTTGTTATACCTACGGCGCAGAGTGTTGCTGCGGATGCTATAATAATTATCTTTCCGTTACTCATAGATATTCTCCTCTTCAAAAGTTCTTATACGCAAAACTACGTATACAATAATTATACCATATCGCTGAAAAAATTTCCATAGGGGACTGATAAAACATCTCACAAAATTAGCTGTTGAAATTTGTGCATAGTATCAATCGTCGAATGTGCGGATACGAAGTTTAGCACCGAGCTTTTCAGCAAGCTCACGGGATGCGTCTATCTGCTCCTGCGGTATAACGTCCACGATGGAGACAATGACCTCGGCTTTGCCGATCTGTACACAGTCACGCACAAACACACACATCATATTGAATGCGTTATCGAATTTCGGGCGTGTTACCTCCATGTACTCCTTTTCTGTGGGTGCATTAAGGCTGACTGAGATAACGTCCATTGTCTCGCTCAGTAATTTTGCTGTAGATCCCGAACTGCCGTTTATAACCTCACCCAGACCGTTTGTGTTGATTCGCAGCTTCCTGCAGCCCTTTTCTCTCAGGTACTTTGCAACCTCCACAATATCGTAAAGACGCTCTGTAGGCTCACCGTAGCCGCAGAAAACTATCTCGTCATATTTTGTCAGCTCACGCTTGTCAAGGTCAGCCTTTATCTCGTCCATAGTCGGCTCATGCTCCAGCCATAAGGGATCGGAGCCGTAAGCGCCGTCTGCATGATTTCTTATGCAGAATGTACAAGCGCATGGACATTTATTTGTAAGATTCAGATAAAGGTTATTTCCTACCTCGTAGGATATCGTCATTGCTTTAGCCATATATATCCTCCCTTTATTAATTCATAATTCATAATGCATAATTATATGTGTTCGCTGTGCTCACGGATTTGAAATAATACTATTCAATTCGTCCCCGTCTGGGGACACCGCTAATTACGCATTACGAATTACGCATTATACAATAAACGTAAGGCACGGGAAGTCGAGGACGCCGTCCCCTACATTCTGATCACTAAGCACTAATAACTTAATCACTCAATATAAATACGTGGTACACGCTTTGATATGCCGCAGACTACCTCGTAGCCGATAGTTCCGTATATCTGTGCAAGGTCGTCGGCGGTTATGCGGTCATTGCCCTCTCTGCCGATAAGGGTAACTATATCCCCTGCCTTTGCCTCGGGAACGTCCGTTACGTCTATCATAAGCTGATCCATGCAGACACGACCCGTTATCTTGCAGCGCTTGCCGTGGACAAGTATCTCTCCCTTTGAGCTGAGAAGTCTCGAATAGCCGTCAGCGTAGCCGATAGTTACCGTAGCGATACGCATTTTCCTGTCAGCCACAAAGGTTCTGCCGTAGCTTATGCAGTCGCCCTCACGGACGGTCTTGACATGGGAAATAACGGCTTTCAGCTCCATCAGCGGTTCAAGTCCCTCGGGGATATCAAGGCTCACATCGGGGTGCAGACCGTAAAGGATGATCCCCGCACGGGAAAGAGTGCTTCTCTCGCTGTTTCTGTAGCAGGTAGCGGCACTGTTCATGAAATGGAGATGGGGCAGCTTTATTCCCTTTGCGGCAAGAACGTCGTATGTATCGACTATGAATTTTTCCTGCTTGTCGGTATAGGCTATATTGTCGGGAGAATCGCTGTCGGCAACGGCAAAGTGGGTATAAATGCCCTCAACGGACAGCTTCTCTATCTTCATCATATCCTCTATCTCAGCGGCGCAGGCTTCGGGAGAGCCGTGTTTCAAGCCGATACGTCCCATACCCGTGTCTATTTTGATATGACAGCGGATAGGCTGCTCGGTATTCTTCACAAGCTGCTGAGCGTACTCGGTGGAGACAACGCCCTGAATGATGTTGTACATGGCTATCTCATGGGCATACTCGGGAGGAGTATAGCCGAGGATGAGTATTTCTCCCTGCGGAGCGAACTTTCTCACAGCAATGGCTTCATCGAGGTTTGAAACGGCAAAATACTTTATACCGCATTCATTTGCGAGACAGCGGACGATATGCTCATCGCCGTGACCGTAGGCATCGGCTTTCACCACAGCCATGATCTCGGTGGAGGGACTGTTGAGACTGCGTATTATGTCAACATTTTTTTTGAGCTGAGGCAGAGAGACCTCTGCCCACGCTCTTTTCAGATAAGGCTTCATTGGGTATTTTCCTTTCTTTTGTATTATAGGCACTGAAATCAGACCTTCAAATATTGCTGTTATAAAAAAATAACTTGAAATATATATTAAAATATGGTATAATCTGTAATGATACTTATTTGTCGTAAGGACGGAGGTGCGTTATGCTTGTCTCTCTTGATTCGGGAATAGTTCTCGAAAGCCCTGATACAGCTTTCATCCGCCCCGAACGGACGGTTTGTATCACAGGTCACCGTGAAAAGAGCATTGTCCCCTTTCTGGATGACCCCGAATATATCCACCTGACCCGCTCCGCTGTAAGGCTCATGCTTTACAGATACATCGATATGGCGCTGGAAAAAGGCTATACCGACTTTTTCAGCGGTCTTGCCGACGGCACCGACCTTTGGGCGGCTGAATATATTCTCATAAAAAAGCATAAAGATCCAAACATCAGGCTTATCGGCGCAATGCCGTTCCTGAAGCATTCACGCTTTTTCAGCAATGAATCCCGAAGCAGGCTCTGTGATGTTGAAAAAGGGGCTGATTGTTTGATACTTATCAACAGCGACCCGAATATCGTCTACGGAAAAACCTCGGGCTTGGGAAAGTCCCCTGACCTCTACAAAGACCGCAATTACTTCATGGTGGATAACTCCGCCGCTGTGCTTGCTTTCTTTGATGAGAGAAATCCCCGTTCGGGCACGGGACAGACTGTGGGCTATGCCCTGAGAAAAGGCAGAAATGTCCGCAGCTTCGGGCTTTCGGACGTTTACGATGTCATGAACAGAGCAAGGCTCGACTGGAAAGCCATCTCCACCCTCATAAGGGAAACAGAGAATGTCTTTTGAAACATCCTCTATATATTATAGCACAAACCTGCGAATTTGCAATATCATATTTCAACAATTTTTGCATTCGGGCGGAAAGTCTGTTCGTTTTCAACAGACTGTTGAATACTGTGTTTAAACATCGTTGGGGAATCTATAATGTTGAAAATGTGGAAAACTATGTTGATAAACGTAATTTAGCACTTAGTTTTTAACTTTGGATTCTTGAAAACTTTTTTATGCATTTTCCGACGAATATTTTCATCCCCCGACATTATACGCAAAGTTGTACTTTGTCCGTTTTCAACTCCTTTTCAGGTGTCAGGGCGTAGAAAATACAATTTGTCCATCATAACAAGTTAAAGATTGCCGAAAGGCATAAAATATATAAAATGAAAGGAGCCATTCATCATGGCAAAAAGGAAATCAGGTTCTATTGCAGTACCGTTTCTCGTGACAATATTCATAGGTCTTATCATCGTCGGAGGCGCTGCCTACGGCATATACAGATATCTCGGCTTCGGCAAGACCACCGCTCCCCCCGAGCCTACTCCGAGAACGGGACAGACTATATCCTACGCCGATAATCACACCATCCTTATGATACTGGATGAACCCGAGCAGCGCTGCTCGTCCACATTCGTACTCATGCGCTCTATCCCGATAAAGAAAGAGATAGTGTTCATCGGTCTCCCCACCAACACCATCTACCTCGTTGACGGTTCACAGCAGGGGCTCAAATCCTCCTACGACAGAGGCGGCGCTAATGCGGCTGTTGAATACGTACAGAAGGTATTCGGCATCACCATTGACAGATATATGAAGTTCGATTCAACTTCATTCAAAAAGGTCTGCGATATCTTCGGCGGCGTAAGCTATGAAGTAAATGTCGATATTGCAGGCTTCAAGAACGACGGAAGCAGCCAGTACATGAACTCCACCCAGATCGAGACCTTCGTCACCTACTCCATGTTCAAGGGCGGCGAAAGAGAACGTGCGCTCCAGAGTGCGGCTCTCCTTGCTGCTATGGTAAATCAGGCTGACGGAAAGCGTATCGCTGACGGCTTCGACGGCAGCTTCAATTCCATCATCAACCTTGTGGGCGACACAACTGTTACCAGTGTTGACTACAAGAACCACAAGACCGCTATAAAGAATATGTTCGAGAACGGTTCATCTATCGCTGTATCCATAACCATCGACGGTACAGACGCAGGAACAGACTTCCTCCCAAGCGATAACTTCATCAAGAGCATTGTGGAAAATTACTTCACCGATGAGAATATCGGCTCAGAAAGCGCAGCTCCCGCTGTTCCCGATCCAGGCAGCGAAAACTCCGTTCCCGACGAGGTAGACAACTCCGAGAGAGCAACTATCAACGCTCCTATTGAGGGCGGTGTGCCTCTTGAGGAGGGCGAGACTGTAACTGTTCCGTCGGAAGCACCGTCAGAGGAGTCAGCTTCTGAGGAGTCACAGGCTGAGGAAGCACCTGCTGAGACAACTCCGGAGGCTTCGGAAGAATAAACCATGTACAACAATATATTCGATACCCACGGTCATTATGCCGACCATGCCTTTGATGAGGACAGGGACGAGGTGCTCAGCGCCCTCCCTGAAAAGGGCATAAAATATATCACTCTCCCCGGCTCGGATGACGATGATTCAGCCATGAACGCTGTCCTTGCTGAGAAGTACGATTATATCTATTACGGAGCAGGCTTTCATCCCGAGTATGCGGACAAATGCCCTGCCGACCATATCGATATCACAAGGGATATCATAAAGCGAAGCCCGAAAGCTGTTGCTGTCGGCGAGATAGGTCTTGACTATCACTACGACGGCTACGACAGGGAGAAGCAGATAAAGATATTCGAGGAGCAGATGGAGCTTGCAAAGGAGCTTGACCTGCCTGTTATCATCCACAGCCGTGACGCCGTTGAGGACACCCTCGCCCTGCTGAAAAAGCACCGCCCGAGGGGAATAGTCCACTGTTTCAGCGGCTCGGCAGAGGTGGCAAAGGAGATAATCAAGCTCGATATGTACATCGGCTTCACAGGTGTGCTGACGTTCAAGAATGCGAAAAAGGCATTGAAAGCGCTGGCAGAGGTACCGATGGAAAGACTTCTCATGGAGACAGACTGCCCCTATATGGCGCCTGTGCCATTCAGAGGCAAGCGCTGTGACAGCTCAATGATAGCCTATACAGCCGAGAAAGCCGCTGAGATAAAGGGCATGGACGTTCAGAAGCTGCTTGATATCACCTGTCAGAACGGCAAGCAGATATATAATATTGATTAGTATTATTCAAACCAAATCACAAGGAGGTGTTGTATGTTCTATTGTATCGGAATAACAGAAAAGGGCGTTATGTCACATAATGAGGACGCTTTGCTCATAAACAGGGACGTTATCGATTCGGGTATCTCCGAGCAGAGCATACAGCCGCCCTTTATTGCCGCTGTTTCCGACGGCGTTTCGGGTGAGCGCTCAGGGGAGCTGGCTTCAAAAATGTGCCTTGAACTGGTTCGGGATATGAACTACAGCAAGGACACCGACCTCGAAAGCGCTTTACTCGGTATTCACAGGAAAATGGCTGATTACAGCCGCTCAGACCCCGAAACACATAATATGCAGGCTACTCTCTGCGGTATCGCCGTGGACGAGGAAAACAGGATAATAACCTTCAACGTGGGCGATTCGAGACTTTACCGCTTCCGTCAGGGAAAGCTGAGACAAATCTCCCGTGACCAGTCACTGGTACAGCTTCTCTATGAGGAGGGCACTATCACGATGGAGGAGCGCAAGACCCATGTACACCGACATATAATCTTCCCTGTGCTGGGAAATTTAAAGTCCGAGCCAAAGGTGGAGTTTCTTCCGCTGGACGGAATGGAGTACGGCGATGTTCTTCTGCTGTGCACTGACGGGCTTTCAGACAGCGTGTCGCCGCTGGATATAGAAGCGATACTGGAATACCCCGAGCCGCTGAAAACAAGGCTGGAAAGGCTTGTAAAGCAGGCTCTGGAAAAGGGCTGTAAGGATAATATCACCATTATTGCTATGGTCTATTCCGAGGACGGCGGCAGAGAGTAATGAAACGGAGTTGCTGACAGTATGGAAAAAAGAGATTTCAGGCGGAATGCAAAGGATATGATATATCTGACCGCCTGCGTGATAAACAACAAAGTTCCCGACAAGGAACGTACTGCGAAAATGAATATCCCACAGCTTTTTGAGGTGTGTCAGGAGCATACAATGACAGCCTGCACAGCCTACGCTCTGGAGTCAGCAGGCATACGTGACCACGAGTTCACTCAGGCAAAGGAAAAGGCGATACGCAAAAATATCCTCCTTGACGCCGAACGGAAAAAGATACTGGCACGCCTTGAAAAGGAAAAGATATGGTATATGCCGCTGAAAGGCGCATTGCTGAAGGACTATTACCCTAAGATGGGTATGCGTCAGATGTCGGACAACGATATCCTCTGCGACGGGAATTTCAGGAAGGATATCAGGAAAATAATGGAAGAGATGGGCTTTACCTGCGTTCAGTATATGGACGGCAAGGACGATGCCTATTTCAAGCAGCCTGTCTATAATTTTGAAATGCACAGCGAACTGGTGTCACGAAATGCCCCTCATGAAATGTACGATCATTACAAAAATATAAAGTCAAAGCTCATCAAGGACGAGGGCAATGACTACGGCTACCATTTCAGCACCGAGGATTTCTATGTGTATCTGACAGCCCATGAATACCAGCACTTCTCACACGGCGGAACGGGTGTACGCTCGCTTCTGGATATTTATGTAATGATGCAGAAATTCGGCAAAACCCTTGACAGGGACTATGTGGATACTGAGCTTGAAAGGCTGGGACTTGCAAAGTTTGAGCGTCAGGGACGTGAACTGGCAGCAAAGCTCTTCGGCGGCGGAAAGCTGACGGAAAACGAGCAGAGGGAGCTTGACTGCTATATCTTCTCGGGCACATACGGAACATTTGAAAACGACCTTGACCAAAAGATCGAAAACATCGGAAACGGCTCAAAGAAGCGCTATGTGCTGCGCCGCATTTTTCCGCCGATGGACCATTACAAAAGGTGGTATCCGTGGGCATATAAGTATAAATTTCTGCTCCCGATAGCATGGCTTATCCGCCCGATAAAGGGAACTGCCAAGCACAGAAAAAAGCTCTTGTCGGAGCTGAGATTGCTTAATAAAAAATAAAAATATGCCCTGAAGCGGTTTTTTTAGCTGCTTCAGGGCATTATTACTTCTTATTTTTTAGCCAGCGTAACACGATACCGCACAACTGCTATGCCGATGATTATGATATATCCCACAAAGCTGAGTATGTCGGGAACTTGTCCGAGGAACAGGAAGCCGAAAAGTGCCGCAAACAGCACTATGGAGAAGTCGTAGACCGATATTTCCTTTGCAGGGGCTTTTGAGTATGCCTTTGTAATGAATATCTGTCCGCCTGCCGCCGCAATTCCCGTCAGTATCAGGAAAAGCCACTGCTTTCCGCTCATGGGCTCATAGCGCAGTATCAGGTAAGGCAGGAACATCAGTGAGGTGAATCCCGAGAAAAACGCAACGATTATCATGCTGTTTTCCCCTCTCATGCCCAGCTTGCGGACAAAGGTATAAGCCAGACCTGCACCAAGTCCGCCTATGAAGCCTGCCGCCGCAGGTATGACTTCAAGGCTGAACGAGGGCTTCACCACGAAAAGTGCGCCCACAAATGCCACAATGACCGATATCCAGTCAAATGTGCCTGCTGTCTCTTTCAGCACGAAATAGGAAAAAATTATAGCGAAAAAGGGCGACAGCTTGTTAAGTATGGATGCGTCGGATATGGCTAAATGGTCAACGGCATAGAAGTTGCATATCATGCCCACACCGCCTGCAATGGAGCGGATGAGCAGATATTTCACGTTGCCCTTGCCTATTTTGAATTTCGTCCTGCTCCTGACAAGGCTTCCCACCGCCACAAGGAGTGCAAAGAAGTTGCGGAAAAAGCACTTCTGGAGCGTCGGAACGTCCCCCGCAAGGCGGATGAAAAGGTTCATCATCGCAAAGCAGAATGCAGATGTGATTATAAAGAGTATTCCCAGCTTGTAGTCGGAATTCTTCTTATTTTCCAATGGAGTGCGCCTTCTTTCAGTTCAGTGTCACAGGCAGTCCGTTTATCTCAATGGTCGGGTCGTCGATGTCGATAAGGAGACAGCGCCTGCCGTCCACAACGCTTGTTCTAACCTTGTCAGCGGCAGATGGCTTGATGTTGACAGTGATACCCGGGGAGGTCAGCACGGTCTTGTTCTCCACAAGATTAGCCGCTGTAAGGGGCGCAGTACCGCATATTTTTTCGTACACAGGCTCGACCATCTGCACTCTCTCCTCGGGAACACCGATATCGCTGAGGATATCTTTCAGAGTGGTGTTGTCGATAACAGCCTTTTCGGTGTCGTCCTTGTTGTCCTCAACGACCTCCTGAATCTTCTCGTTGACGGTCTTGATGAGCATATAGTCCAGATCGTCGCCCACAACGCCCTTGAGAATGCTCTGGAAGCTGGACTTCTCATTTTCTGCGCTCATAACGAACGTACAGCCGAGAACATTCTCAACAACCGAAATATTGGGGTTCTTGACGTTTTTGGTGTAGACCATTACATGGTTGATATCGGTGCTCCTGTTGCTGAAAACAGGGTAAAGGAAGCCGTCTGACGGGGCTTTGCTGATAATAAGCTCGGTGTTTATCTTCTTGGTTATCTCGTTGTTGAAGGAATCGAACACAAAGCCGTCACTGCTTGTGTTCACGGGACAAATAGCCGTCAGCAGATAGCGGTATATCTCCTCGTTGCCCTCGTCAGCGAACTCGTCGTTCTTGTCCTTTTTGCGGATAGTGTACACGCAGTAAGCCGTCAGCACCGCAAAAGGTCCCTCATAGGCGATATTGTTGGCAATATGGTTGAGGAACTCCTCACAGGCAATCTCGTCCTTCAGCTCGGATTTCAGCAGATTGTAGAGAATGAACTGGGGCTGTCCCTCGTCGTAGGCTTCGTTTGGGAACTCAAACTCATTGAAGGACTTGCCCACATTGGTGTTGAGCACCTTTTTCAGTGTCTCATCGTACACATCATGCTCCTCAACGGGCATGGTGAGACAGGAGTTGACATTGTGGTAGCGAACGCTTTTTTCAGCGTCGATGAAAGCGGTGAGAACACGCTCCATAATGAAAAATCCGCTTTTGTCGGAGAAATTCTTTTTGATCTCAGCAGTTTCTTTTTTGTTCATAGTTTTATCCTTTCAAAAATAATATAGAAAAGCGGCTTGACCGTTTTTAATTATTATAATCATAAAATAATTTATCTATCAGCTTGTCATATTCCCTGCTGTCGCCCATCGCCGCTTTGACCATCGCCCCTGCATTCTGCATCATCAGCTTGAAATACAGCCAATCCCCCATCTCGTCATACTTCCTTGTAGAATTGATAAGATGATTTTTCCTCAGCATAGTGTACTTCTTCCCCTGCGCTTTGCCGAATTTCCGCAGTTTCTTTGCAGTTTCCGCATCCTCAAAGGCACGCTTGTCCACAAATCCGCCCACAGCTTCAAAAGTTGACCGCTCCGCCCAGAAGATACCGCAGTAAAGCCCCGTCAGCCCGAATGCCCCACGGCACATCAAATCGTTCAGCCACAGCGCAAAGGAATACCGCTCAAAGCGCATAGGAGCGCCGCCGCCGATATATTTTCCGCTTCTGAGAAGCCGCCACGCTTCCCTGATAGTGCCCTCGGTCATGCGGTTGTCGCAGTCAATGGTCATGACCATATAGCCACGAGCCGCCTTTATGCCTGTGTTACGCACTTTAGCAATGCACCTGTCCTCGTTGAATATGACCCTCGCACCGCACTTCTCGGCAAGCTCGGCAGTTCGGTCGGTGCACCTGTTGCAGACCACGATTATCTCAGCATTGCCGCCGAAATGCTCAGCAGACCTCCGCACAGAGCCGATACACCTTTCAACATATTTTTCCTCGTTGTGAGCAGGTATCACGACTGAAACATGAATTTTTGCCATATATTCACCCCCATAGCACACATATATAATTATAGCTTATTTTCCAGCCAATTGCAAGGGAATTTTGTCCACTTGATTTGTTTTGTAAAATATGATATAATGTTCGTGAACATATAATAAATGAAAGGAGGCGGCTGAATGTCGATCACCAACCTGTTTGAAAAAATCTCACGGCGAACCCGAAAACCCCAGAAAATTCGGCTCAGCTACGCCTCCAACAAGGGCAATGTCCGCACCCGCAACGAGGACGACCTTTACATTGACGCTCTCGGCTCTCGGGCTCGGGAGAATATGTCGGGTGACAGGGTACTTCTCACCTCCGACCGCTATATTTTTGCAGTTCTCGACGGCATGGGCGGTGCGGAATTCGGTGACGAAGCGGCGGCGATAGCTTCAAATACCATCGCTTCACATTCCGCCGTGCTCAACGAAACTCCCCCCGAAAGGCTTAACGAAGCGGTGAACGAGCTTGTGACCGAAGCCAACAACCGCATAACGGGCATGGTCTACGCAAAGCATGCCGAGTTGAGCGGAAGCACGCTTGTACTGGCGATACTCCGCACCACTACTGTTTATATATTTAACCTCGGTGACAGCCGTGCCTACTTTTACAACAATGGCTCGATCCGTCAGATAACCACTGACCACACCGTTGCCAGCCGCCGAAATACCGAGCAGAACAGCGATTCAGCCGACGCACACCGCCTGACCTCTTTCCTCGGCATCGACGACCGCTGGGTAGGCATACAGGCGCAGGCTTACGAGCCATTTGATATATCAGGCGGCGCACTTCTCCTCTGCTCCGACGGGCTTTACGATATGTGCACCGACGACGAGATAGCCGCAACAATGTCCGACACCTCTGACGGCTGTGCACACAGACTTGTTGAAAGAGCACTGGAAAACGGCGGCCGTGACAATATTACCTGCATGGTCATAAGAACAGCGTAAGATCCACAAAAGCTCCCAATAACGGGAGCTTTTTCGCATACAAAAAGCGGTCATACCGAGGTATGACCGCTTTAAATCGTTTGGACAAATATTTATATCAAAGATTATTCGTTGATCTTTGTAACAACGCCTGAACCAACTGTTCTACCACCCTCACGGATAGCGAAACGGAGTCCTTCTTCGATAGCGATAGGAGTGATGAGTTCAACGTCCATAGCAACGTTATCGCCAGGCATACACATTTCCTTGTCAGCAGGAAGAGTAACAACACCGGTAACGTCAGTTGTTCTGAAGTAGAACTGAGGTCTGTAGTTGTTGAAGAAAGG